>JBIKLJ010000111.1:0-16770 GCA_044359895.1 Pirellula sp. | reverse complement strand
ACTTTTTGCCTGCTGCGATGATTCCTCGCGAAAGGCTGATGGAGGTCGCGCGAACCGTGTATCGCCGCTACGGCTTTGTGCCGATCGATACCCCAGCCTTGGAACTGTTGGAAGTGCTTACCGGCAAAGGGTCGGACGAGACGGACCGGCAAATGTATCATTTCATTGACAACGGCGGTCGAGCCGTCGGAATGCGATTTGACTTGACCGTCCCGTTGGCGCGATTTGCAGCCCAGCATATCGCCATCTTGGGCACGCCGTTCAAACGATATCACATCGCGCCCGTATGGCGTGGCGAAACCCCGCAAGCTGGCCGATTCCGAGAATTCGTCCAGTGCGATTTTGATACGATCGGAACGACGGGCGTTGTATCGGATATCGAAACGGCGCTGGTCATTCACGAACTGATGCATGAGGTTGGAGTTTCTCGTTTTCAAATTCGCATCAATAATCGACAGGTCTTATCGGGCTTCTTGGAGAAACTGGAACTTCAAGGTTCAAGCACCGCCGTACTGCGAGCGTTGGACAAGCTGGACAAGGTCGGCGTAGAGCAAGTTTCGAAGGAACTGGCTCAAGCGGGACTTTCGGACCAACAAACGCAACAAGTCATTACCCTGTCGAAGATCCAAGGCAGTACAAATCAGGTCCTTTCCCAGTTGGATGAGCTGCTGAAAGGGTCGGAGCAAGGCCAAGCAGGGATCGAACGTCTTCGTACCATCTGTGGTGCGATGAAGGCCGCCGGAGTGGCAGATGAGTTTTATCGACTGGATGTATCGATCGCTCGCGGACTGGACTACTACACCGGTGTTGTTTTTGAAACAACGCTTGGGGAACTGCCAAGCATCGGTAGCGTATGCAGCGGCGGGCGTTATGACAACCTAGCGGGCTTGTACACCAAGCAACACCTTCCAGGCATCGGTGCATCGTTGGGTTTAGACCGACTTCTCGCCGCCTTGGAGCAGCTGGGGCGAATCCCAAAAACAGCGCCGTCTGCGGACATCTTTATTCCCTTGTTCGATGCGGATCGGATTAACGATTACTTCGCCATGGCGTCGATCGTTCGCAGCTCTGGCATGTCGGCCGAGATTTATCCCGATGCCAAGAAGCTTGGGCAACAGCTGAAGTATGCGGACCAACGCGGTTTTCGCATCGCTCTGATCGCGGGTTCGCAAGAGCTGGATGCTGGCCAAGTGCAAATCAAAAACTTGGCGACCAAAGTCAGTACTCAAGTCACCTGGCGCGACCAACCCGATGAGCTCGTTGCAGCCATTCGAAGAATGTTGGATTTGCCTGAAATGCTCGCTTGATAAAACCGTTCTCAGCAACTTGCCGGTAAGATTTTTTGTTGCTGCCTTGAATTTTAGAATCTCGAAATCATGTCGCTCCCAATTATCATATTGCCGACTGCCGAAAAATGGGATTGCCATCAATGCGGAATTTGCTGCCGAGGTAGTTTGGTGCCTCTCAGCAACGAGGATGTGGCTCGGTTGAACGAACAAAAATGGGCCGAGCACGCCGACTACGTTGGGACGAAGATTATGGTGCCCAATCCGTCAACCAAGAATCGCTTTCGACTTGCCCAGCGCAAAGACGGGAGTTGTGTCTTCTTAAAAGCCGATGGTCTCTGCCGAATTCATGCTGAACTTGGCTATGAGGCAAAGCCAACAATTTGCCGCATCTTTCCGCTTCAGTTGATACCACGTGGGTCAGATGTTGCATTGACCATTCGTCGCGCTTGCCCATCGTCGGCTGCTGACAAAGGACGCTTGATCAAGGAACATTTGCCCTTCATCAAGGACTTCGTTCGCGAAGGCAAGCTGTCCGTGGATGCAATCGACCCTCCCCTTTTTAAAGCTGGCGAGACTCGCGATTGGAAAACCGTCTCCTTGATCTTCAAGACGCTGAACAAATTGTTACAAGACCTGCGATACCCTCCGGTACGTAGAATTGTTCATGCACTTCAGTTCACAAGCCTGCTGGAAAAGGCAAAAACACGCGACATGGATGAGCGAAAGCTGGCTGAACTGATAACGACCTTGGCCCAAGTGGTTCCAGAAGAATCGAAGCAGTTCTTTTCAGAACGTAAGCCACCCAGCCTCTATGCTCGCCTGGTTTTTCATTCGATTGGTATTGAGTATGCTCGATTGCACCCCAAGTTTCGGGCATTGCCAACTTGGAGCCATCGTTTGCAATTGGCGAAAGCCACATTTCGGCTCGTGCGCGGTCGAGGGCCCCTGCCAGACGTGTCACCCGCATTCCCAAAAGCTAGGCTGGAGGATCTCGAGCATCCATTGGGGCAGCTTGCTCCTGAGGTTGACTTTCCTCTGGCTCGCTCGATCGAGACTTCTTCGGAGTCGAACCTTTATGCTTTAGCAGACCGAAGAGGCTGGACGATCTTGGAAAGCGTTCGCGGGCTGGTTGCGACCTTCCCAGTGGGGCTGTGGTTGCTGCGATGGGCTTCGCAAGGCCGCGAGCCAACGGTCGAAGATATGCTTCAGATTGTGGTTGCGCTTGATCGCGGCCAAGGGTTTGCGGCCCTCACTGGAAAGCTGCATCGTTCGCGACTGCGAATGATGGCTGCCCAGGGGGAACTTGAACGCCTTGTGGTCTGGTATGCCAGATAGTTAGCATCCATGCAAAAATGGCGCCAATCTGCCTCAGCTGGTAGCGACAGGATTCCGGTTGCCAGCGGGGTCGCTTTTGACGTGAATGCTAGGGCCTATCAGCTCGGTGATTTCCTTTTCATCCAGCTCTTCCCGTTCCATCAATGCATCTTTGAGACGTTCCAGTTCTTCACGACGAACATGCAGCATGTCGGTCGCTCGACGGTCAGCGGCTCGCAACGTATCGCCCACTTCTGCATCGATCGTCTCTTGAGTTCGCTCGCTGAATTGTCTCTGCTGGTGAATCTCACGCCCCAAGAAGGGGTCGCTGTCGGACAGCTTGTACGAAACCGGGCCCAGCTTCAAACTCATGCCCCAATGGGAAACCATTCGGCGTCCGAGATTCGTAGCGCGTTCCAAATCATTTTCTGCACCGACGGATGTTTCGTCGTAAATAATTTTCTCAGCAGCTCGGCCGGCCAATAGAACGACCAATTGATCGCGAATTTCGCTTTCGCTCATGTTCATCCGATCTTCGTTGGGAAGGATTTGCGTACTTCCTAGCGATTGCCCACGAGGAACGACGGTCACTTTATGAACACGCTGTGCTCCAGGCAGGAACCAAGCGGCCAGAGTATGACCTGCTTCGTGATAAGCGGTTTTCTCTTTCTCGCTGGGTTGCATCACCTCTTCACGTTTCGCACCCATCAGCACCTTATCGCGAGCATAATCGAAGTCCGACATGCTGACGCGGGTTTTGTCATGCCGAGCAGCCCAAAGGGCAGCTTCGTTCACGATGTTTCGCAGGTCAGCACCGGTCAGACCTACGGTCGCTTCCGCCATGATGTGTAGGTCGACATCATTATCCAGAGGCACTTCGCGGACGTGCACTTTCAGAATGGCTTCGCGGCCTTTCAGAGTTGGCCTACCAACGGTAATCAAACGATCGAACCGACCAGGGCGAAGCAAAGCCGGGTCCAGGACGTCGGGACGGTTGGTTGCAGCCATGATGATGACGGAATCGGTTGGTGAGAAACCATCCATTTCGCCGAGGATTTGATTCAGCGTTTGTTCTCGTTCGTCGTGCCCGCCCCCTAATCCTGCCCCTCGTTGTCGGCCAACGGCATCGATCTCGTCGATAAAGACGATCGCGGGCGATTGCTCTTTGGCAGTTGCAAAAAGATCTCGCACGCGGGACGCCCCGACCCCCACAAACATTTGAATGAATTCGCTACCGTTCACCGAAAAGAATGACACACCCGCTTCTCCAGCAACAGCTCGAGCTAACAGGGTCTTGCCTGTGCCCGGAGGGCCATTCAGGAGAACGCCCTTGGGAACACGGCCACCCAATTTCTGAAACTTCTCGGGCGCCTTCAGAAATTCGACGATTTCTTGCAAGTCAGCCTTAACCCCTTCCAGGCCAGCAACGTCGTCAAAGGTAGTGTTTTGGTCGGAAGGCTCGAACCGCTTGGCGGTGGAGCGTGTGAAACTATTTAGAAACCCGCCCCCCATCATCGAATCGCGACTGCGTCGGAAAAACAAATACAGACCAACAATCGTAACGATCAGCATCGACAAAAAGATCAGCATCATGATGGTGCTGAGGGTGCCTCCGGGTACAACGCTATATTCGAAAGGTTCTTCACTCGCGGAAGCAACCGATTCTGGATCATCTGGGTTGACCACGGCTTGCTTCGACTTTTCACGCATTGCGTTCAGTTTGGCAAAAAGCGCTGATTGGGCCTCCGTTCCACTAGGGATGAAAACTTCGAAGTCTTTTTTGTACTTCTCTCGGGAGCCGTCGAGACCTTCTTTCGGCTTTTTGACTTTCCCGTAGTAATCGTAGGTGACCGGTATCTCGGGTGGGATCTTGAAGGAGCCCGAGATGTTGGATTCGTAAACCGTCAACCTTTGGATGTTTTCCTTGTCCAGCTGCTCCAGGAAAAAGCTGTAGTCGATTCTCGAACTCGACATACCGGGAAGGAAGAAAAGCATCAAAAAAACGGCTAGCAAAATCAAGCCGATCATCCAAAAACCTTGCCCACGGCGAGTGGGTTGGGTTGACGGGCCTTCGGTTCGTTCCTGTTGGGGAGAATTGCTCATGAGCCAATGCTATCCATATCACTTATATTTGGTAATGAAAATTCGGATCTCTTGTTCCGAAGGGTGCCAACTGTTCCGAGCCCCAGATTGTAACCAAGCCATTCGTTTGCTGGCAGGTCTAACCCCGTTTCCTGGACTTCCATCTTGGCTTTCAAGCATTTTTTTGCTATTCCCAACAGCAGCAAGTTGCGTCTTTGGCAACTTGGAGGCCTTTTGTGAGCCCGAACCATGAATCAAAAATCCATTCCGACAAACCTAATGACTGAACAATCGCATCCGGGAAGCTTCCTGGCTGCGGATCTCGGGACTGAATCGCTTTCGACCTTAATTGAGTCGAAGCTTCATTTGCTAACAGAAATGAAACAGATGTCGATCACCCAGACCGATCTGGTTGCTCAGCACGACATGACAGGCTTGATGACCTTGCTTTCTAGGAAGCAAAGCTTAATGGACTCGCTTCGCCAGGTCCAAGAGAGCTTGGTTCCTTTCCAATCGCAAGATCCGGAATCCCGAAAATGGTCAAGTCCGGAACGCCGTCGGTCATGTCAGCAAATGATAGCAAAATGCGATGAGTTGCTTCAGCACTTGATTGTGATGGAAAATCGCTCGCTCGATAACATGACCGTCCAACGAGAAATTGTAGCCGCTCAATTGCAGCAGAATATCGACGCCTCCACCGTCCAGCACGCCTATCAAACTTCGGACTCGGACGAGACTTCGCTGGAAAGTTTTCTTTCGCTTGAAGGATAGTCATCATGTTCAACTCGATGTTTTCAAGTCCTTCGCTGAAAAGCCTTGAGCAAACGGTTGCCTTTACCGAGCGTCGCCATTCCATCTTGGCGAGCAACGTTGCCAACATGGACACGCCTGGCTATCAACAGCGAGATTTGTCTTTAGATACTTTCCAAAATAATCTCCGAGACGCAATCCAAGCCGATCGGCAATCGCAAGAAATGAGTCCTGGACTTCGATTGGGAATGTTCGGGGCGGTGGAACAACCATCGCAGCCATCCATTGAAGAAGCGAAAAACATTGCGATGGAAAACGTCCGTGATTCCATGAAGCAAATCGTTTACCATGACGGAAGCGACGACAGCTTGGAAATGCACGTCACACAGATTGCGAAAAACCAGTCGATGCACACCATGGCGGTTGCCATGATGAAGTCGCATTACCGCCAATTGCAAATGGCCATTTCGGGATCCGTCAACGCGTAAGCGAGCGGCTGCCTATGTTATCCCAACCCGACGCGTGACGGGCTGTTGATTGAATGGTACGACGGACTTCCTAGTCCGTCGAATTCCCCCATCGACGGACTAGGAAGTCCGTCGTACCGTCCTTACCCAATAACGACTTCACGAAAGCAACGAGCCGGTGAGCGAGTGGCAATTCCGCAGGTCCCTCACTCACGTTTCGGGTTAGGATTGGTAGTTTTTGTCCTGCCGCTCGGCTTAGTTCTATGAGTCCTAAGAATTATCTGGCTCGTAATCTTGCCACATCCAAACCAGTGTATCCGCTAGCGTATGCTCAAACACTTTAGAATCGCAGTGTTTTGTGGCCTTGCTAAAAACATACCGGTAATCGTAGCCTTTGGCTTGCAGCGCGGCCGCCGTGCGTTCGTTGGCCATCACCCAGTTATGGAAGGTTCCCTCTTGGTCTTTAAAGCCGTTGTCATATTCGGACACATGGGTGAAGATGCGAAGAGGCTTCTTCTCACTGTTCTCGATCAGCTTCATGCTGGAGTGATATTCCCAAGCACCCAGAGGATAGGCCGCTTCTTCTGGTGCATCATCATCTTGTTGATCAACAAAAGTCCCCGAGTAGGTTATCAAACGTCGAAACAGATCTGGACGATACCACCCCATCGTCAGTGCAGCGGCTCCGCCCGAACTGCATCCCATCGCTCCTTTGCCCCAGGGGTCTTTGGTAAATGCGATGTTTGGGAAAGACTTTTGGATCTCCGTGTTGGATAGCACAGCCGGTAAAACTTCTTCGTCGATGAATCGCGCCAGTCGGTCGGACATCGTGTCGTACTCGAGCCCACGCTGGCTTCCCTTGCTATCGTCTCCTCCGTTTTCCACCGCGATGGCGATGAACGCAGGCAGCTTGCGCTTTCCAGGCTTGCCCGTCGTTAGATTATCCAACGCGTTCCGGACCAGAGCCAAATTGCTTGGCCCATCATGCATCACAAGGACAGGGGCCTTGGTGCCGTCGCGATAGGCGGCCGGGATGTACACGAAGATCTTGCGTTCTTTACGAACCGATTTCCTAGGCTCCAAGGTCGAGTCGTCGCCCTTGAAGATTTTGCTACCCGACAAACGCATCGTGAATTCAAAATACTTCCCTTTCGGATTGCCTTGATCCTTCAGATCCGGATCGATCCAGTACTCGGGACCGATCACCGATGATCCATTACCCTCGGCTTTTGAAAGGGAACTGTCACGTTCATCCCCCGACACATCCGTTGCATCGAGCCCAACCAGACAACCAACGGTAAGAGCAAAAACGAACACTAACTGACCCTGGAATGAAGACATCATGCTGCACTTGAAAAGAGGAAAGCGGAAACGGGTGAGCTCCGTATTGTACCATCCATTTTTAATGACGTTTTCGACCTATACACACGCCTTGGTACGATGCTATTTGCATCTCATTGGTGCATCTGGCACTGCGCAGCGACACATGTTTCGCGAGGGAGACGCGCAGCGGCCAACCTCGTGGGCACATAGCGCGACTATTAGACACACCTGTCAACGTGCGGAAATGGACGTGCACTTTCTCTTCCTTGCCGCATTCTCATGCTAAAGACTGGATATTGCAACTTCATGGTAGCTTGGCATGCGTTTCGCTCTATAGCGTAACTTGCCAAGGCTCATGTGGATGCGTGAGAAACGATTCGAACGATCGGCCGCCTTGCAAGGAACCACGCGAAGGTGCGTGCAACTCTCCCATTATTGTATTGAGGCAAAAGAATGATTCATGAAGTCAGCGGTGATATCCTACTTTCCAGTGCACAAGCCATTGCACACGGCGTTGCTCCGAACGATCATTTCGATTCCGGATTAGCGCTGGCTCTTCGTGAGGAGTGGCCATCCATGGCTAAGGACTTTCGCCATTTCGCTCACCAGTCTCATCCCAAGTCCGGTGAAATTTGGATGTGGGGCGGGACAGGAGGGGCCAGGATTTTCAATCTGATGACTCAAGAGGGAGACCACAATCATGGCTCCAGGCCTGGTAAAGCTTCGCTGGCCAACGTAAACCACTGCTTACGTCGTCTGCGCCATCAGATCGAATCAGAAAAAATTACTAGCGTGGCGTTGCCCGCCTTAGCAACCGGTGTTGGTGGGCTCGCATGGGCAGACGTGAAGCCACTGATCGAACAGCACCTTGGGGACCTCAGCATTCCCGTTTACGTGTATACAACGTACCATGCTGGGGTGAAAGCCGTCGAAAACGAATGAGTCCTTGGGAGAATACATGAACAGCGCGACGCCACGATCAGCAAGGGTACTGGTGCTCAACGCGGGCTCATCCACACTGAAGTATGCGCTTTTCGAAGAAGCACGTCTCGTCGAGTCCGCGACGCTGGAAATGGTCGGAGCTACAACCATTCAAAAAGCCGTACACTCCTTGTGCGTTCGCGAATCACTCCGGCCAATCGATATCATCGCGTATCGCGTGGTTCATGGCGGCGTCGATATGATATCGCCGGTAGAAGTTACGTCTGGGGTGGTCGAAAAACTGAAAGCGACCATCCACCTAGCGCCGCTCCATCAAAAGCCAGCCCTAGAAGCTATCGAAACGGCTATGACTGTCGCACCAAACGCGTTTCATGCAGCCTGCTTCGATACGGCTTTTCATGCGACGATGCCAGCGGAGGAAAAGCTTCTTGCACTTCCGCGAGAGATGTACGATTTGGGAATTCGGCGATTCGGATTTCATGGACTGTCATATGAATCGATTGTTCGCCAGCTACCGACGTTATCGGTTCGGGCTGCTCAGGGACGAACTGTGGTCTGCCACCTTGGTAACGGAGCCAGTTTGTGCGGTATGGTTGGCAGCCAAAGCAAAACGACCACCATGAGCTTTACACCTCAAGATGGATTGATCATGGGGACGCGTGCCGGACGCTTAGACTCGGGGGTGATCCTGCATCTGTTGCAAAACAACTACAGCGCCCAAGATGTTCAGCAGATCCTAACCAAGCGATCCGGTTTGCTCGGAATTTCCTCGGTAAGCAGTGACATGCGCGAACTGATACGACGCTCGCAGGAGCACTTTGAATCCCACCAGGCGATAACCATGTTTTGCAACAGCGTTGCACGGGAGATTGCTTCCGCTGCTACATTCATCGGCGGACTTGACGCTCTTGTTTTCACAGCCGGCATCGGAGAGAACTGTGATTGGGTCCGAAGCCAAGTTGTGAAGAAGCTCGCTTGGATCGGCGGCGATTTGGACGAAGCTGAAAATCAAGCCAATGCGACGCAGCTCCATGCGTCCACAAGCTCATTCGAGATCCTACGTGTCGAGACCGACGAACAATCGATCATCGCAGAACACGCAAGAACCATTTGGAACCACGCTAAGTCACTTGCAACGAAACATACCGATGAATAAGATTTCGACCCACGAAACCAAGACAGAAGCAATGAACGACATCTTCAATCAGGAGCTGACCCTGATCGATGCCTATTGGCGAGCGGCCAACTACCTATCGGTGGGCCAAATCTATCTGCTGGATAACCCGCTCTTGAAGGAGCCACTTCAGCGGGAGCACATCAAACCCAGGTTGCTAGGACACTGGGGCACCACCCCTGGCCTGAATTTCATTTACGCTCACTTAAACCGTGTCATTCGACATCGCGACTTGAACATGCTTCCCATCTGTGGGCCGGGTCACGGAGGACCTGGCATGGTCGCCAACGTGTACCTTGAGGGGACGTATACTGAATTTTATCCGGACATCACTCAAGACGCTTCGGGCATGCAAAAGCTGTTCAAACAGTTCAGCTTTCCAGGTGGAATCCCATCCCACGTCGCTCCCGAAACTCCGGGTTCCATCCATGAAGGGGGCGAACTGGGTTATGCCCTATCCCATGCATTTGGAGCCGCATTCGACAACCCAGACTTGATCGTGGCTGCGATTGTGGGGGATGGGGAAGCTGAAACCGGGCCGTTGGCGACGGGGTGGCACGGAAACAAGTTCCTAAACCCAATTCGTGATGGGGCTGTTTTGCCGATACTGCACTTGAATGGCTATAAGATTGCGAATCCAACCTTGCTTTCGATCATCCCAGAACATGAACTGAAGTCGATGCTTGTCGGTTTCGGTTACGATCCTATTTTTGTATCTGGATCCGACCCAACGCTCGTTCATCGGGCCATGGCCAACGCGCTGGATCGCTGCATCGAGACCATTCAAGACATTTGGGGAACGTATCGAAATGGCGCACCTATGTCTCGTCCGATTTGGCCTATGATTGTTTTAAGGACTCCCAAAGGCTGGACCTGCCCCAAAGAGATCGATGGGAAACCGGCGGAGGGATCTTGGCGTTCGCACCAAGTACCCATGAGCGACGCTCGGAAACCAGAACACGTCATCGTGCTCGAGAGCTGGCTCCGAAGCTATCGCCCCGAAGAGTTGTTTGACGAATCAGGTCGCTTGAACCGCGAACTAGAAGCGTTGGCACCCACCGGCCATAGACGCATGGGCATGAACCCTCATACGAATGGTGGACTTTTGCTGCGTGAACTGAAGTTGCCGGAACTGAAACAATTTGAGTTTCCGATCCAATCACCCGGCTCGCAGGAAGCCGAATCAACGGCCGTGCAAGGAAAGTACATCGCGTCGGTCATGGCCGAAAATATGGCCACCGAAAACTTCCGAGTTTTTAGTCCTGATGAAAATGCATCCAACCGATGGGGCGCGCTTTTCAAAGTGACCAAACGCTGCTTGATCGACCCGGTTCCGGCTAACGCGGACGATGTTGCGCCAGATGGTCGAGTCCTTGAAGTGCTAAGTGAACATCAATGCCAAGGCTGGCTAGAAGCTTACTTGCTGACAGGTCGTCACGGATTCTTCAACTGCTACGAAGCATTCATTCATATCATCGACAGCATGTTCAATCAGCACGCGAAATGGCTTAAAGTGTGCCGGGATATTCCCTGGCGTAAACCGATTGCTTCGCTGAACTATTTATTGACATCGCACGTCTGGCGGCAAGACCACAACGGCTTCTCGCATCAAGACCCCGGGTTTATCGACCATGTCGCTAACAAGAAGTCGGAGATCATTCGGATCTACTTGCCTCCGGACGCAAACACACTTCTTTGCGTAACAGAACATTGCCTCAAGTCCAGGAACTATGTCAATGTGATCGTGGCAGGTAAGCACCCGGCATTGCAATGGTTCGACTTGCCAAGCGCCTATGAACACTGCCGAAAGGGCCTGAGCGTCATTCCTTGGGCCAGCACCGACGGTGGCGAAAATCCAGATGTTGTGCTCGCTTGCTGCGGGGATGTGCCGACGACCGAGACCCTGGCTGCCGCTCATCTCCTGCGTCAACACTTACCAGACCTACGAGTGCGATTGGTCAACGTGGTGGACTTGATGCGTTTGCAACCCGACTCGGAACACCCCCATGGGCTATCCGACGACGCGTTCGATGCAATCTTTACACAAGATAAGCCGGTCATTTTTGCATTTCATGGTTATCCATCTTTGATCCATCAGTTAACGTATCGCCGACGCGGCCATACGAATATCCATGTTCGAGGCTACAAAGAAGAGGGAACCACAACGACACCCTTTGATATGTGCGTCTTGAATGACATTGATTGCTACAAGCTTGTGATGGATGTTATCGACCGATGCCCAGATTGCGGCCCATCGGCATTAAACGTCCGAGCCAAAATGCTGGAACTGAGAAAACAACATCGTGAACATATCCTCGTCTACGGCGAAGATCCGATCGAAATTCGCGATTGGAAATGGAGCTCGTAGCATCCTGAAAGGTCGGTGTTATACTGGGTGACGTCACGATCCTTGTAACCACTGAGCCTGTTTATGAAATTCACCCGTTTGGCGTTTGTTGCAATACTGTCTTTCGCAAATCATTGCTTGTTGGGGGCTGAGAATGCTGGGGAAAGTTCCGACAGGCAGGTTGCCGAGTCGTTCCGGGCATGGTTGGACGAGGAATGCAAAAGGCATCCGATGTTTGCAACCCAACAAGGCAACCGAGAATTCGACTCGCAGCTAGATGACTTGTCTCCACAAGCTCGCGCGGAAGATGCCAAACGAGATCAAGATTTGCTCCTTGAGCTTTCTCAAAAATTCGATCGTTCGAAACTGTCTCGAGACGCTCAGATCGATTTGGAAATTTGGGAGAGCTACATCCGCTATCGAGCTTGGCAATACAAGAACAGCGATGATTTTGCCAACGATCCGCGGATCTATCTGGTTTATTGCTCGGATAGTGTCTTTGGTCTCTTCACGCAATCGACGCTACCCATGCCTCGAAACATTGAAAACGCCGTTGGCCGAATTTCTCAGATTCCAAAAGTGATCGCAGCCGCCAAAGAATCGATCAGGAATCCACCCAAGATTCTGACCGAGGTTGCAATCAAACGAACCGAAGGAGCTATCTCCTTTTATGAAAAAGACATCTTTATCCTCGCCGATCAATCACCTCAAATCAGCTCTCTCGCAACTCCATGTCGCCAGGCGGTTGCTTCGCTGAAGGATTACAAACAATTCTTGGAGACAGAAGTGTTGCCTCGGTCCAACGGCGAGTGGCGAATCGGAGAAGCCAAGTTTAGCCAGAAACTAGCAATGGAGCTTGATGCGGGACTGACCGCTCAAGAGGTGATCGACACGGCTGAATCGGAGGCGGATCGCGTTGAGCGTGAGATGTACTACGTTGCGAAACAGCTTTGGCATTCCGTGATCGGAAACCAGCCTTTGCCCGCAGACGATGCCACTGGACGGCGAGAAACCATTCGCACCGTGTTGGCCAAGCTTGGCAAAGATCATGGAACGTCCAAGACGCTTCTCGCCGACACCCGCAATACCGTGGCTGATATCAAGGATTTCATTCGCAAAAAGAACATCCTGACTTTGCCCGAGCCAGACCAATGTGCCATCATCGAAATGCCCGAATTCCAGCGCGGGTTTTCAGCGGCCTATTTGAACCAAGCTCCACCGCTCGATCCAAAAGCAAAGAGCCTCTACGCGATCGCACCGCCGCCATCGGATTGGCCAGAGGATCGGCAGCAAGCATTCTTCCAAGAATACAATCGCTTTATGTTGCAAGTGTTGACGATTCATGAAGCGTACCCTGGCCACTACGTACAACTCGACTACAGCAATCGAGCCGATTCGCTGGTGCGTAAGGTGCTAGCCTCGGGCGTTTTCGCAGAAGGATGGGCGGTGTACACCGAGCAGATGATGCTGGATGAGGGTTATGGAGAAGGCGACTTGGCATTGCGGCTTCATCAGCTGAAGTTCTACATGCGAGCTGTCTTGAACGCGATCTTGGATTATCGCATGCATTGCTCGGAGATGTCGGACGAGCAAGCATTGGCGCTGCTGGTCGATCGTGGATTCCAAACTTCCGGTGAAGCCATCGGGAAAATTCAACGGGCCAAACAAAGCTCTTGCCAATTATCGACCTACTTCGTCGGTCGAACTGCTTTTTATCGTTTACGACAAAACGTCCAACGATCGCGAGGTGACTCGTTTCAGCTGGGACCCTATCACGAAGAAGTCTTGCTCAACGGGACTATTCCCGTGAAGTACCTACCTGAACTTGTGAAGTAATGGCGTCTTGACTTTCAGCGGTGCAAGCAATCACCACCCATGAATGTGAAACTGCGATGGTGCTGTCATTACCAAACGAACGACGCACATAGCCTGAATCCGTGCCATTGGGTGTCGGAACGAAATACCGGGTTTGTACCTGCGGCGATCGACGCGTTACGACTCTGCTCCAACACCATCCCAAGGTCCGATGCGACGAGCCCTTGATAGCCCGAGTAAATAGAGATGGATCTGGTCAACCCAAGGGAACCACCAAGCTGAAAATCTAACAGCTGCGACGTAATATTGTCATCTGCTGTCGAATCAATAAAGCTATCGGTGGATGGGTCGGTAGCTTGAGCAAAACCACTGGAGTTGTTCGCCAACAACGCCCACTTGCAAGAACCAAAGATCCGGCCATAGCCATTCGAGACCAAGATCCCTTCGACCCCAAGTTGCCCACCTGCCATCGCATTTTCCGTCCAAGAAAAGACTCCAATTTTGGTGGTGGGAGTGGAGGCAGGGTCGATGATGTCATAGATCTCATCGACTTCGAAGTACCGAAAGCCCCCGATCAATCGAACACGTATCGGCGTTCGATAGATCATATTCGCTTCAAAACTTCGTACCTGCGAGATGTGAAAAAAACCATACGTCGGACCGGGATCGGCCAATGTCCCTTGGAAAAAATTGGGATTGACCGTCGTTGCCGTCAAGGTTTGTTCCGCATTCATGTCACTGGCTTGGAAAAAACGCATTTGGAAGTCGAGTGGCGTTTGGCTGGGAACATTAAAGAAATTCAAGGTCAAATCGAGCCCCTTCCCCATGGATCCTTGCAGCTGATCCGCATTGGAAAGCACATTCCCGGATTGATCGACCGCCAAGATCTGCGAATCGGGCCTAGCGCGACGAAGCCAAATTCCACCGACGTCCAATCCCCAAACGGGCGCTAACCTTTCCGGCAATGCAGAGTCCAAAGATGCATGATTGCTCATCGATGGCGTCGATTCTACCCGGTAGCTTTCCCAGGGGGATTGTCCAAAAACGCTCATCGATGAGCCGCAGAACGCTGCGATGCTTCCCAGCAAAATAGTGAGTTTGCGAATTCCGCACCTGTCCATACCGACGCCTCCCTGCGCTGCTGGCCAATGATAGCCGGTAGTGAAACACCGGCATTCTTAGACCTTTCGGCACAATTCAACTCCGAATCGAGCAAAGCAGCTCTGGGGTAGCACGATCGGAACAGACGGCAAAGTCCTTTCCTCGTTGGCGAGGCCGGGCATTCCCGTAGGAATGAAAGCCTGTCGCTGGTGGTAGGCCGTAAAAAGTCGCTTTGGACGCGGTTACGGCATGGCGTGCTACAGTCGATGCCGTCGTGCTTTAGCCTGGAACCACCAACTTGGCTCGCATCGACGAAACCTGGAGCCGGAGCGTTGAACCGCTATTGAACTCCAAATAATCCTCCTCGATTCCGTCCGAAAAGATTACGCCGGAGTCGGGCATTTGGCTTTCTAGAATAAGCTCCTCGCTTTCATCAATGGTGCCAGCGACAAATTGGGCGCTTGAGCTTCGGCTTACAAATGGTTCCCTCACGACCCACGCCAGTTTGCGATCTTCCCATTGAAGCTCCAACGGATCTCCCGAATTGCCCCCCGTCCATCGGACCATGCCTTGAGTCATATTAAAGACACTGGAAAGCCATCCCGTGGATCCTGCGCCCGTGGACACGATGACTCCACTGGAGGATTGAGGTTCCGATCCACCGCGATAATGGAGCCTGTAACGTGCGGATGTGTGAGTTCGTTTGCCAATAAAAAAGTCGTTGAACGCAAGCATGGATTGACCATCGTTTAAGTTGGCCTCGGCCAGAGTGACTTCGCGCGTGATGGACCGACCAGCCAGGGATCTAGAAAGTTCAGATTGCACTTGATGCAACGAAAATGGGGTAAGCACTCCTGAGTTTCGGCTAGGATCCGGATTCACTCCGATGATGGGTAATCCCTGAGCGTACTTGGCGGTATTTGCAACCAAGCCGTCGTGCCCCACAACCACAACCATCACCACGTTCCGAAAATCAAAATTCGCAAGATAGCGTTTCTCGATCACGTGAATTGGAAAACCGATATCTATCTTTCTGCGAAGGACTTCAAGAGTTTCCTGGTAGAGTTTGTCTTCCGATTCGTAGTCCGAAAAGGTCGAATTGATGGTTGGTTTAGAGGTTTTTGGGCTATTGGTCCGTTTTTGGGGACCGGTTGCAGTTGCTTGGCCGTGTTGTAATTGTTCTTGGAAGTGCTGATCCGACTGGGCCAATCGGAACTTGGCAGCGCCCTTGGTCCCCCAACGGGTCATCAATCCTTGCAGACGCGTGGGTGTAGTCACCAACGCTATCGACGCTCGCATCATGATCGTTTGCCTGTCGGTGCACCTTCCATAAGAACCTTCAGCAAATCAGGAGTAATATTCAGTTGCCCCACTTGGTTTGCCTTTTCTGCAATCTGTTGGAAGGCCATGGCCATTACCTGTTTTGCATCGCCATTTCCAAACGTAGCCATGATGGTTTTCCAATCGGAGCCTTGCATGGCATCTAAGGTGCCTTTGATCGCTTCCGCCTGAACGGCTGCAAGTTTGCGTTGATTGCTGGCTTGTTGGTCGACCAGTTCGGCCTTTTTCGTTTCAATCGCGATGTCGGCTTGCATATTAGCTTCACGTACTTGCCTTTGCTTTTCGGCAACCACACGTTCCGTGTTGAGTTCGTTTTCCTTGAGCTGACGCTCCAGTTCAATGGCCGTATTGCGTCGCGCGAAGACAGCTTCATCCGCTTTCAGTAAAAGCTTTTCGCGAGCGTCTGCTTGCATGGCTTTTGCCATCTCAGGACTCGCTTTGACAGACAAAACGATCAGCGAGATCAATTCCAGCCCCAACATCTTGGTGACTTCGGACTCGCGAACGCCCGTCTGCAAATCATCGCTCAGCTCCGCTGCAGAGTTCAACATTTTCGCCAAAGTGCTTCTTTGGCCGAACGCATGAGCGCGGACCTGAGCAATTTGAACCAACCGTTCCTGCAGCTTCTCAGGATCATCACTGATGTATTGTCCGTTCCGATTCACGGCAAAGTTCATCAGGCTCGCGACCTTCTCCGGTTCCGAAACACGGTACGTTAACTGTCCCTGAATCGTCACGTCTTGGAAGTCCTGTGTCGAATCTTCGAACACAAACGGAACATCGATGCTTGCCATCGAAACCTGAACGATAGTCGACGTCGGTGCA
>JBIKLJ010000317.1:0-4877 GCA_044359895.1 Pirellula sp. | reverse complement strand
AGGTCTTTGCCCTTGGGGATGTTCGAAAGGGTTTTGATCATTTCTCGCATCTTTTCGACCCCTTCCACGTATTCGCCCGTTTGGGCTGCGGAGCTGGTCGAATCGGCGAATTGCTTGACCCACAGCTCCAGTTCGCCCGTGTCCTTGTTGGCAATCACTAGCTTTTGCAGCAAGGTTGCTTTATCTTCTTGCAACTTGCTGCGATCATTCGCGGAGTCTTTGAATGCGGTTTCCAGACGCTCAAGGTCAGCCAACATATTCTGCACATCTTGGGTTAGCCCACCCTCTGCGGATGCTGAGCCGCCGATCCGATTGCTGGCCGCTGCAGGGAAGAATAATCCGCTATCGGCGAGCGTGACTCCTTCCGTGATGGCCTTGGGTAGATCGGCAAGACGCCACGCGCCATCGATTTGTACCAAGGTTCCAATCATCAACTGCTGACTCAAGCTATCGTTTTCGACGATCGCGATCGCATTCTCGTAGGCAATGATATCGCGAGAGGAGCCTTCGGTGCCGGCTGGAACAACTCCCGGCTTGTCCGCCGCAAAATGCGCCCACTTGGTGTTCGCTCCGACAAGCTTTTGCGTTCTCGCAAATTCGGCAAAGTCCTTCTTTGCACTCGCCAGTCGTGAAGTTAGCTGATCTCCTTTGTCTTCGCCCAAGCCCAGTTCTTTCAGCTCCGCGTCGGTGACCAGCAGCTTGCGGAATCGTTCATCGTCGCGCGCCTTGATGGCTTCCACGACTTCCATAGTGACTTCTTCCGCAGAGATCGACTTCCACTCGTCAATCTTGCCATCTTCATTGCTATCGATTCCCCACCGAGTGCCAGCCGTACCGAGCCATCGATACTGGTCGGCCGCGCCGTTGAAATCGCTGTCGATATCGCGATAAACTTCGATACCATCTTTGTAATAGCACCATTGGTCTACCTGCCGATCGCCATTGCTATCAGCAAATCGACGCAGGGGCTGTCCACTACTGCTGTAAATGACTAGACCTTCGAAACCATTGCGAGTTTCATACTTGCCAGTGCAGCTATCGATTTCTTTGTCGGTTACTTTATCGAATGCGATGGAGCTTTGACGGGGGGCGTAGCTGAGTGCTTTTACGACTTGTGCATCTCGCTCGGCAGCGGAGCTAGACGCGATGCAAACGGTACCGAGAATGGTAGTGGCCGATGCCACACGAATACTAGCCCCGATGATTCGAGAAATACTTGCCTTGCTTAACTGGTTCATTCGGTCGACTCCTGGTCCCTACAACGTTTTGCTCAACGACATCGCGCAAACACTAGATACAGTATCGTCCGATTAATCGATCCACTTTGCGCAACTCGACTAAAAGAAGGTAGCTATTTCCAGGATCGATTAACTACCCAGCTCTCGCGGCTTCACCAGGTTCCGCAGTTTCCAAGCTGCAACATCAAACCACTGGCTCGGCCAGTTTGGACCTGCCACATCAAAAACGGCAATCGCAGCTGTTGGCATCTCTGCATGGCACCCGCTTAAAAGGCTAACCGCTTCCTCCATTCCTGGGTTATGAGCCAAAACCAGCACGCTTTCTCGCTTCGCGAATTGGCTAGCATACGAAACAAGCACCGACGCGGGAGCCAGATACAACTCTCGCTTGTAATGAACCTCCGGTTCCGAATCAACAACGACTGGATTGTTTCGCCACACGTTCAACATCAAGGCAAGTGTTTGCGACGTACGGACCGCCGTACTGCACAAAATAACATCTGGAATCAAACCTTCGCTAGCTAACCACGACGCTATGCGCGGTGCCGCGTCTTGACCTCTCGCATTCAGCGGTCGATCGTGATCCGAGACCGATCCATCCGACCAGTCACTCTTTGCATGCCTCATGAGAAGCAGTCGTTTTGGAGTATTCTCAGTCAATGGTGCACCCGTCACTTGTCAAGATTTTTAGCCGAGCGGCGTTCGCGAACCGCGGAGGCGAGTTCCTCCAGCAAAGCAACGCTATCTTCCCAACCAATGCAAGCATCTGTAACACTTTTTCCATATTCCAATGCAGCGATCTGCTCTGGCTTTTGAACAAGCTTTTGATTGCCCGCTTTCAGATGGCTCTCAATCATCACACCAAATATGGACGTGCTTCCCGTAGAAAGTTGGGACGCGATACTATGGCACACGTCCTTTTGGCGATCGTGGATTTTGTCGCTATTGGCATGGGAGCAATCGACCATGACCTTGGTGGTGGCTTTCGCATTCGATAACTCTTTGACCGCTTCCGCTACGTGCTGGGAATCGTAGTTTGGTGTTTTCCCCCCTCGCAGGATCAGATGGCAGTCTTGATTCCCTCGTGTTTGAACGGTCGCAACCTGGCCGTTCTTATGAATCGAAAGAAAGTGATGAGACTGCGAAGCGGCTTGAATGGCATCGATCGCGATCTTGACATTTCCATCCGTTCCATTTTTGAAACCGACAGGAGCAGAAAGTCCCGATGCAAGTTCGCGATGCACCTGAGATTCCGTTGTCCTAGCGCCAATGGCTCCCCAACTAATCAAGTCACCAATATACTGCGGCGAAATCACATCTAAAAACTCCGAGGCGCACGGCATCCCAAGCCGATTGAGTTGCACCAGAAGATCTCGAGCGATTCGAATCCCTTCATCGATGCGATAGCTCTCGTCTAGATATGGGTCATTGATCAGCCCTTTCCATCCAACGGTGGTGCGTGGCTTTTCAAAGTAGACTCGCATGACGATTTCTAAGTCCGCAGCATGTTTGCTGCGTTGGTCCATCAATCGTGACGCATATTCCAACGCGGCCTTAGGGTCATGGATGGAACAGGGACCGATGACCACAAGGAGACGGTCGCTATCGCCCGACAACATCCGAACGATGCTACGTCGAGTTTCCTGGACCAATTTTTCGATGGGTGAATTGGCGATCGGGAAAAAGCGAATCAGGTGTTCCGGCGGTGGCAAAGGAACAATCTGGTCAATACGTTGATCGTCTGTTCCCGATGTGCGATCCGCCGGGGATGGATCCAAATTGGTCATTGCTATCCAAAGGGGTCTGTGCGGTGAAATTCTTCATGGAAAACCGATATCGTAGTTCAACACAGTGCAATTAGCTATGCGTTCCCCACCCGTAGTTGAAGAACTACAGAACGTCCGCTCGCCTCTCAATGGATCGGGGACCTAAATTGCCATAGCGATGGTAGTCAAAGGAGATACTTTGCTCCATCACGTACCGAAGCAGTTCAATCCGCCCGACCAACGATACCGGTTGATCTGCGACATAAACTTGATGACTATTCGCGGAACGCAAGACTTCTTCCGGTACACTTTCTGAGTTGGCAAATCGAAGCCGTGCCACTTGACCTGTTTGGATCGCCTGGATCAATTCTTCGTCGGTTTCCTCTAAGAATTCGATGCGACCCGCCCATTCGGAAGTGAGCTTTTCTAGAACTGCAATCGTCGCTTCGTGCACTCCGTCGGGATAACTGACGATGGCTCTGCATTTAGCCGCACTTGCCGCTAACGCTCGAAGGCAGATATCGACAGGGTGGTCTTTGGCTGACACACGGATTCGCAGCGGGGTGGCTGGCAAATACCGAGTCACATTGTCCTGACCGATTAACTTGAGATGGTCTTGCTCTAGATGTAATTCTTCCCGCGCGAACGTGTCGAACGACAGCATCGCGGATCGTAGTCGCGCGATGTGGGACGCTGTAGTGCTCTGGCCATCCGAATCTGATGGCAGGTCCAACAAGAGCCGGCTTGATCGATCGAGTCGCTCCCAAAACGTCCGTAGCGATGCTAGTTCAGGAAGACGGGACGCATCCACCACCGATGCCTCCGACGACGTAGATTGAAACGTCATTAAGGTGCTAACATAGTTTGGTCCGCCAGCTTTTGCCCCAGGACCAAACGCACTTTTCCCCATCCCACCGAAAGGTTGCCTCAACACGATAGCGCCCGTCGTGGGTCGATTGATGTACAAGTTGCCGGCCTTGATCGACTCCCGCCAGATCTTCTGCTCGCGATCGTCCAACGACTCCAAACCGCTCGTCAATCCAAAACCGGTTGCATTCACCATGCGAACCGCTTCAGGCAAATTCTTGAAGCTCATGACCCCCAGCACTGGTCCAAACAATTCGGTCTTGTGCGTGAAGCTACCCGCCGTGGTATTCCACTTCACTCCCGGAGAGTACGAGCACGGATTATCCCCCTGCTGAGTTGGCATCACCGCCCAGCTTTCGCCATGCTCGAGCTCCTTTAAGCCACGTAGCAAGTCACCCGCGGGTGGACGAATCAGCGGTCCCATTTTGGTTGACAAGTCCCAAGCCGATCCAACGCGTAAGCTGACAATAGCATCGACAAACTGTTCTTTGAATTCGCGGTTTTGGAAAACCTCCTCTTCCAACAGCAACAAGGATGTAGCGCTGCACTTTTGACCGGCATGTGAAAAGGAACTGTGCAAAACGTTCTTGATGGCTAAATCGCGATCGCTCAGTCCACTCACAATGGTCGCATTCTTACCGCCCGTTTCCGCGAGCAGCTTCAATCGAGGATTCGCGTCCAGAATGCTTAAGGCCGTTTCGGTTCCGCCCGTCAGTATCACGCGGGCGATCTCTGGCCTTCGAAGCATGTGCAAGCCCGCCATGGCACCACTGCATGGAACGAACTGCAGAGCTTCACGCGGAACACCCGCTTTCCAAAAACACTGACACATCAGGTACGCGGGTAACACGGTGTCGGAAGCTGGCTTCATGATCACGGTATTTCCGGCGGCTAAAGCAGCGGCAACACCCCCGCATGGAATGGCGATCGGAAAGTTCCATGGACTCACCACCACGACAACTCCTGCGGGCTGGGCCTTCATTGGTTCGGACTCTTGGAGCTCCAA
>JBIKLJ010000012.1:0-46916 GCA_044359895.1 Pirellula sp. | reverse complement strand
GTTGCTTGGTGATTCGGGTCGCTAAAAAATCAGGGCCGCAAACGCGATCCAGAATCTCTTCGAGAAGGCCAGCCACCGTGCGCAGTTCGGCTGGTCCGATCATTCCTAGGTTAAATTGTTCCGTGGGACGCGCGTTTTTCTCGGGAGATGCGTTTGTCGTCGCCAAGTAAACGCCAGCGGTTTCGAACAACCATGTATTGCGATTGGATTGGGATTGATTGTGAAGTCGAGCCGCAATCAAGCTGGGAACCAAAGAGCGGCGCAATTGGCTGGCGCCCTCCAGAAGCGGTACCATCGTCGACAACGGTTCCGAGCTTGTCCAAGGAGAGATGCTGGAGGCCGCCGATTTGGAAATCAAACTGGCTGTCAAAGTCTCATGAAATCCCGCAGAGCAAGCAACCGTCCTAACCGTTTGCATCATCATGTCTTTGGGACGCTTGGCAGACGAGACCAAAGGAACCGGCGCATCTTCCGGAATCTGTTCGTATCCATGAATCCGAGCGATCTCTTCAATCAAATCAACTTCGCGAGTCAGATCCGAACGGTAGCTTGGGGCAATCACTTGCGCCTCCCCGTCGATCTGTAGATTGGATACTTCGCAGCCTAGCCGCACCAAAATGTCCAGCGAACGTTCCCAAGGTACTTCGATGCCAAGAACACTGGATACCTTGTTCTGCCGAAGCTTGATCGAAGGCTTGGCGGGAGTTCTCGCACCCGTGTCGACACTTCCGGACAATAACGTGCCGCCAGCAGTTGCTAGAATCAATTCACAGCACCGTTGGGATGCCCAATCGAGCTGACCAGAATCGATGCGCCGCTCGTATCGGTAGGACGATGGGGAATGCAGCTTGAGCTTTCGGGCAGCGCGACGAATGGCCAGCGGAACAAACTCTGCCGCCTCCACCAGCACATCCACCGTGTCGGTTCCAACCTCGCTATCAACACCACCCATCACACCCCCTAAGGCCACTGCCCGATCTTCATCGGCAATGACGACCATCTGCGAATCAAGCTGGTACGAGCGGTGATCGATGGCTTCGAACGACTCTTTTTCGCATGCTGGCCGGATGATGATCTTCCCACCATGAATCTTGGCAAAATCGAAGGCGTGCAAGGGTTGTCCACATTCGAACATGACGTAGTTGGTTACGTCGACAACATTGTTGATCGATTTGACGCCGATGGATTCGAGACGTTTCTTGAGCCAGTCTGGGCTGGGCCCAATCTTCACTCCGCGAATCAGCCTTCCAATGTAGCGAGGGCAAGCCGCTTCGAATTGGTTTTCAATCGTTAGGAACTTCGAGACAGGTTCTTCGGATTGTTTCAATTGAGGTGCCGGGTAACGCAATTCCGTGTTCAAAAGAACGGAAGCTTCCCTCGCAATTCCAATATGTCCAAGACAGTCGCCACGGTTGCTTGTGATTTCCAGATCAATGACTGGAACACCATCGACTATTTCGGTGCTTTCATGGTTCAGTCCTGTCAACGCCCATCGCGTTGCCATTTCTTCATGGCCGATTGCGATGTCGACATAGTCCGACAACCATTCCCAAGAGACTAACATGTCCGCTCCAATCCGGGCTGCAAATGATTTCTAAGCTGCAAATGAACAACGAGGCAAATGAACTAGGAAGCAATTCAATTACGAAGCGAACTGACGAAGGAATCGAACGTCGCTTCGATAAAGATCTCGGATGTCGACGATTCCGTAACGTCGCATGCAAAGACGCTCTACACCTAAGCCGAATGCAAAACCGCTCCACTGCTCAGGGTCGATATTGAGTGCTTGAAACACATTAGGATCGACCATTCCTGCACCGCCAAACTCGATCCAATTTCCATTCCACCAATAATCTACTTCGACGCTCGGTTCCGTAAACGGAAAAAACGAAGGTCGAAAGCGAACCTTCACATCGCTGCCGAGGTAACTAGTTGCAAAGAGTCTCAAGACGCTTTTTAGCTGAGCCATCGAAACATGCTTGTCCACCCATAGCCCTTCCATTTGATGGAACATGGGGAAGTGGGTTGCGTCGGGCGCGTCAGGTCGGTAGACGCGGCCCAGAGAAATGATTCGCAGCGGTAACGACTGAGTTTCCATGACTCGAATCTGAACCGTGCTGGTCTGGCTACGCAGCAACATCGCATCGCGATCGGTGGGGTTCTGCAATTGCTTCGAGGCTGCTGCCAAATAAAAATTGTCGAGAGGGTCACGGGCCGGATGGTCCTCTGGGATATTGAGCGCAACAAAGTTGTGCCATGTGTCTTCGATCTCGGGTCCTTCGGTCACGCTAAACCCAAGTCGTCCCATAATGTCCTTGAGATGCTCGATGGTTTGCGTGATCGGATGCAGCTGGCCTAATTGCGGACGCAATCCAGGGAGCGTTGGGTCCAATTGCGGATCTTTCGCAGCTTTGGTCGCACCACCCAGTCGCTCGGTGGCTAGATCCAAAGCCGATTGAATCGCGTCACGAACTTCATTGAATCGTTTGCCTGCGGCAGGTCGATGCTCCGATTCAATCGCCCCCATCAACTTCTGAACGGCCTTGATAGCGCCGTTCTTGGCACCCACAAATCGCACCCGAAGGCTCTCCAGTTGCTCGCTGGAGCCAACCTCATCGAGCGACCGTTTTGCATCGTCAAGCAGTTCATCGAGTGAACTGAGGAACTTCTGAAGCGACATGAGATTCTTTGCCTGAGGAAAGGACCAACAACTCACAAAACCAAGGAGCGTGACCGGATGGCTTCGTCGACTCACTTGTTTTCGCGGAACGAACTGTCCCGCGAAAGTCACTTCCATTATGCAACAAGCCCGCGATGGAAGCCGCGGGCTCGTCAAATATTGGAACATCTAGGGCGGCTTGATCTCAAGCCGCCGTTTATTCACTACGCATTAGCTGTTTCAGCTGCACGAGCTTTGGCAAGCTCAGCAGATTGCACTTCTAGAGCTTTCTTCACGACATTCGCAACGACTTCAAAACCAGCTGGGTCATGAATGGCCATTTCCGACAATGTCTTTCGATCCAGCTCGATCTTGGCAAGAACCAAGCCAGCGATGAATTGGCTATATCGTATGCCGTGCATTCGAGCAGCCGCATTGACACGGATGATCCACAGGCGACGGAAATCTCTTCGCTTACGCTTACGATCTCGATAAGCAAACCGACCTGCACGAACCAAGTTTTCCTTGGCGGTTCGGTACAGTCTGCGGCGTCCGCCGACGTAACCCTCGGCTCGTTGAAATAACTTTCGTTTGGCCTGCCGTCTGGCAGCACCTTTTCTAGTACGCATGTTGCTGCAACCTTGCTGTTGCTGGAGGTGCTTCAGGTCATCGCGACGGTCGCTACCATGTAGCAACCAGGGCCTATCATTCAGAGTATCGCGACAGTTTTACCCAAACACCTGGTTCAAAAAATGGCCCAGTGTTCGTTCTTTTTTAGTAGCTGTAGCCACGAAGAGCATCGGTGATGTGTCGCAGATATTGCGGCTCCAAAACCTTCGTTCCCCGCAATTGACGAATCTTCTTGGCCGACTTGCTGATGGCCAAGTGACTCGTACCCGCTTTGCGATGCTTCACTTTGCCCGTGGCGGTGATCCGAAATCGCTTTTTGGTGGACTTATGTGTCTTTTGTTTACTCATTTTTGCACTACGTTGAAAGCACTTTGGCAAGCAGGAAGCTAAATAAGGCAATCTCATACAAGGCCGCTGGTCCGTTTTGCGGAACAGGCAGACCAAGGATCCCCGGTCGACGGGGGTCAAAGTGTATCGGCAGCTGCGGATTCATCCAAGGCTAAATTGATTCCTAAATCACTAAAAGCCAGCATCATTTCGATAGATTGCGACCCCAAACCGCTCCTCCAGCTTCACAAACCCGTTTTGGAGTGCTTCCACCTCGATTTCGGCCGTTTGCTGCTGAGTCTGCTGGAAGGTTTCCATCCGATCGACCACCAACCACCGGTAGTGCCGAATCGGTTTTTCGGGCCAGCCCGGGAGCAAAGCTAGCTTTTCTTTGCGTAGCTCGAATTGTCCGACTGTCTCCACCTCGCGATTTCCCAACAAGTGGGACGCGATTCGGCCCGTTGCCAAGACTTCTAAACCGCTATCTTGGACTACCTTGAGCTGGCCGTGAATCCAGTCGCCGTCCGGCGAACCGGACTCGCGTGGGAACCGCGCGGGCTGGTCCGTTTCGCTCGATAATTCCATCCAACTGGTTGAATAGCTGGAGGCTCGAACGTCCGACAGCGTTTCCGAACTGAATGGGAATTGCCCCAGAAACAGCGAAAACAAGAATGAGGTAGCGAGGGCTCCCAGGGCGGCCTGGTTGGGGTCGAATTGCCAAAGAGCACGCACACTCAGGGGCCATCCCCCGATTTTTCTTTCCCGAATATTCCGTTCCTGGATTTTCGGTGCAGTATTTTGTGCAGCATTCGGTGCATGAGTCGGAGCTGACAGAAACGTCGCGTCGTGGCCAATCTCTTCGGGGCTTGCAAAGTCCGCCGACTGCAATCGGCGAAAGGTGTAGGCTTGCATGCTGGAAAGCCAAAAGACCGGCAATAGGATGCTACTGTATTGGAACGCGAGGCTCGCGGCCGGTCGATGTTCCCAGACCAGCAGGACCGCAAGAGGGGGAAGGATTGCAATCGTGGTTCGCCATCCGAGGAGCAGAGCCGGCAGAAAGCACGGTATCGTCAGACCAAGCACAAAGTAAGCGTTTCGACTGCTGAAGAGCTGGCCCCAAAATACATTTGGTCTCAAAACGGGAGAGGCGACTACTTCCATGGGCGTGCTCCCAAGTGACGCAAATCGCGCCGTTTGAAACTCCGCTAAGCCGCTCCACTTAAAAACCATCACAAATCCAATAGTTGCGAGAACGCTCAGCAAGAACCAGACCGGCCATTTGAGCTCCGTCGCTAGGGTTGGGTTAAGAGCCCGAGTCGTGCGATCCTTCGATTCGCCTTTACGATCCCAGCCAAATCGCAACCAAGCGTTTGCAGCGCAGTAGGTGGCCACAATCACAAAGACGCCCTCTTCCATGGACATTGCCAACAACGTAAGAATAACAGCGATCCACCAACGTCGGCTTTGCAAACAGGCGATCGCAAGCAAGAGCAATGGGATGGCAAGGCTGATCGGGTGCCAACCATACGTGTATGCCAAATTCATTTGGCCCAAGATCGGCTGGCATAGCCAGGCCAAGCTCCAGCAAGCCGATTCTCGTGGGCTACATTTTGTTCCTCGAGCGATAAACCAAATACCCAGGCTGCTCAAGGCTAATGCGCTGGCTTGAAGATAAAACGCAAGGGTGACATCCGGGTAAATCTTCCACAAAGGAACTAGCAAGGCTAACCCTGGGTTAAAGTGATCCCAAAATATGGGAAGCGCGGGCGTCTCGAGCAAAAAGCCACGGCCGTTGGCAGTGTTGGAAACTCGTTGCATAAAATGCCCATAATCGTTGAAGCCCAACATAAAGCTCTGGTGGTAATGATACGACTGAAATACCCACCACGTTGCACACAGGAAGGACACTAAGGCAATCGATCCGAAAGAGAGAATCGAAGCCTCTTGCAAAGGGGACCATGCATCTGCTTCCCTCTTGGTAGCTGTCTCGGTCTTTGGGTGCATCCGGTCTCCGATTCCAAAGACGATTCCGCCCAGCCGAGCAAAGCTCAAGCCAGACCAGCCTACAAACCAATAAACGCTGCCAAGACTTACCCAGCCATCGCTTGATGCTGAGGGTGAAGACGGGGCGGACCATGCCAAACCAAACACTTCTAGCAGCCATGCAAGCAAGGGCAATGCAGAAATGGCCAGCAAAATCTGAGATTCCACGGCAAGCTGTCGCGTCTCATTGGCTATCCTGAGCGATTGCCGTATGAAACGAAGCCATAACAACATGATTCCAATCGCAATCGCATTGATGGTATAGCTGGACATGAACGGTTCCAGCATCGCCGGAACGATTCGGAGAGAATTGTAGTTCAGCAAAAAGTGGCTTCGGCCATGAAGCACGATCGCAATCAACCACCATGCAATGGCCAATCCGATCGACGTATCAATCAGTGAGTCTCTTTTTTCGGAACTAGGTTTCAATCGTGATCTCAATCTTATGCTTATGGCTGCGGCGCAGGTGCTGTCATGGATTCGCTGGGACCACCGCTGTCATCGCCGATTGCTTCAGGCGGTGCTGAATCCGATTTTGAAATCGAGCCTTTGACTTTTCGAATAAGCCCGCTTAGCGATTTTGGATCGTTCAGCAAGTTGGGCTCCGGCTCTGACTTGTCCTCGGACCTGCGGAAGCTGGTTAATTCGGTTCTGAGAATACCAAGCAGCGTCTGAAGAAGCACCACCACCATGGGGCCTACCAAAATCCCAATGGGGCCAAGGGACTGAATTCCGCCAAGGACACTCAGCAAAGCCAACAAGGGATGCAGCTGGCTTTGGCCATGCAGCACAAAAACTTTGACCAGATTGTCTACGGTTCCGACGACCAGCATGCCCCATAGAGCCAGCAGGCCAGCAGCCATCAAATTCTCCTCATATACCGCCAAATAAAGGCAAACGGGCGCCCAGATGATAGCAGGCCCAACAAACGGGATTAACGCACAGGTGGCCGTCAAAGCCGTCAGTAAAACCAACGATGGCATTCCGGCAAAGTAATATCCGATTCCTGCAACCAAACCCTGAAGCAATGCTGATAGAACGGTCGCCAAAACGATGGCTCGCGAGATTCGGTCGAATTCCGCCAGCAGCTCAAGCTCATAGCGATCATCCAATGGACTCAGTTCCATCAGTGTTCGAACAATGCCTGGTCCGTCGTACAAAAAGAAGTAGAGCGAAAGAAGCAAGATCGAACTGGCTATTGCAAACCGCAGCAGAAAAACAGCGGAGTCGGTGGTGAATGTCAGCAAGCGAGGCCGGACGTAATTCAAGAAGTTCATATTCAAGTCTTCCAGGTCCTTTTCGGATGGATTTGCTAGATCCTTGAGAACCACGAGCCAGGGTCCGCCCGAGATTGTTTCTCGGGTTTTGCGCCATTGCTCGGAAAGCTCAAGAACAGAACGTTGGAGCTGAGCTATGTTGGGGCCTTCTCTATCCGTCTCGCTGTTTGACGAAGAAAGGCTCGTCAGCGGCAGCTTCGTTGCCTCCATAGCTCGATGCCAATCCAACCCGTCCAGAAGCAATTTAGAACGCGCGCTCTCGGTTTGGTTTTTTTCACTGGGAGATAGCTTGGCCCACAATGCTTGCCGATTGGATTCGTATTGCACGCGTTTTTTTGTATACGCAGCCAATTCCTCAGCGGTCGCTCTCTCATTCCATGCTTGGTTTGAGCGTGGAGTGTCTGACTTAAACAGTTCTAGAGTGGATTTGAATTCGTCGTCGGATTGGATGGCTTGGATCTGAATTAGTTCTTCAAGATCGTCGCGAGCCTGGCTGAAATAAAGCTCCAACTGAGCGTCAAACCGGTCGGCAGGAGCACTCTCTTTGGATTTCGAACGGGACTTTAAAATGGACTTTAATAGATCGTTGCGTGACGATGTAATAAGCAATGGCTCTAAGTCATCGAGAGCGATTCGAATCTTCTCGAAATCGCTTTGAAGACGGCCTTTCTTGTTGGTAAGCTCCTGGTAGGTTTGGCTAGACAACTGCTTTTGGACATCGTCCAGGTTGGCTTGGATGTCCTGCACTTGCTTTGCATAGGGAAACTCAAGGTTGAGCAAACTATTGGAACGAAGTTTTTCGAGCCCCAGTTTGAGGCTTAGATTGAAATTCTGGAATAAGCTAGCGCCTTGGACCGCTGCCATGGACAGAACGAGAGCGGCTGGGATGAGCACGATCAGCACAATCAATGTCGTCGTGACGCCGGCAGCGATATGCTCCCGATCCCCGACTTTCGCACAAACCCACCGGTGTAACGGTCGAAAAACGACAACTAGAACGGCTGCTAAGAAGACGGGTACAAAAAAGCCGATCATGACTTTGTAGAACAAAGCCCCGATCACAACGATGATCGCCAGCAGAACTGCAAAAGAAATGTATCGAGCCATCATGGCAATGCTTCCGAGATAAGTAATTGCGAAAAGAAATCGGATGTCTCCTAAACCGACAATCAGGCCTAGACAAACACATCGAGTCTGCCAGGATTTCCCTTGCAATTTTATAGCAGAATCAGCGTATCCTCTAGCTCAACCCCCTAGTTCTACTGACCCAAATGCGAGTTTCGTGAAGCAACCTGCTGCAAACGCCACCCCAAAGAGTGCTTTCAAACGAATCGCGAAATGGGCGATAATCTTCGTTGTTTTGCTGTTTTTGGGGCTCACGCTTCGACGTGCCTACTTGGATCTGCAGATGCATCGCGATCAATTGGACATTTCCAAGATGGCCTTATCCTGGATTGTTTTTGGGGGGGCCGTGTACATTTTGGGAATGCTGCCTGCCAGTCAAGCATGGCTGCAGACGCTTGATGCCTTTCAACAAAAGGTCCCTTTCTGGACAGGGATGCAAGCTTACTTCTTGGGTCATTTAGGAAAGTACATACCCGGTAAGGCGATGGTTTTCGTCTTGCGGGTCAGCAGGCTTCGCGAAATCGGGGTCGAAGTCAAGCCTACGATAGTTAGTATTTTTGTCGAAACGCTAACCAGCGTTTCTACGGGCGCGATTTTGGGTTGCGCCCTGCTTTTGTGTCAATCGCCTCGGCCTCCTGATTGGATGCTTTGGAATGCGATCCTCTGTATTCCGTGCGCTTTCCTTTTTTTGGTGCCGCATACCTTTCGCTGGGTTCTTGGGGTCCTTGCCAAGAGTCGAATTGGACGAATGCCCAAAGAAGTGAGCGAAGCTTTCACGTGGAAACTCATGCTCCGAAACTGCTTGTGGATGGCACTGGGTTGGTGCTTGCATGGCACAGCGTCTTGGCTAGTACTGATTGGTCTCCAGCCCGACGGAAGCTTGTGGTCAGTCCAGGCCTGGACTGTTTGCACCGCTGCGGCTCTTCTGGGGGCAGTCGTCGGCTTCGCGTCCATGATCCCGGGTGGGGCGATTGTTCGCGAACTGGTGATCACTTGGCTTCTTACCAGCCTGGTCCCCCAACCGATCGCACTCGCGGCCGCCGTAGTCTTCCGAGTGGTCGGCCTGGCCTGCGAACTCATCTTGATTCTAGGCCTGTCATTCACCCAAAGAAGACAAAAGCCATCGTGAGAGAAACGTACCGTGGGCTACTTGATGGTGGTTGGTAGATCGCTGGAAGCGTCGCTCATGCGTGTTTTCTCTTCGCTTGGTTCTTTCGCATTTCCAAAGATCTTATTCGCGAACAAGTAATTGCTCCGGTGGTCGATGCCGTTGGCCCGTTGAGCTATTTGTGGTTCGTCGTTGCGAATTCCCAGCGACCGAAGCCGCTTGCCTGCAAACCGAGTGCCTTTATAAATATTGCCGTACTGCAATGGCCCTATACCCAAAATCCAGGTATCCCGTGCGCTGCTGCCCGCTTGTGCGATCCCGGATTGCCAGAGCGGTTCTCGCGTCTCGCGATCGTAGGCGAAGACAGACACTTTGGCCGCTGCGCTTTTCATTTCTCGCTTGGCAACCGAGAGTTCTGGAATCGACGGAAGCGTGGGGGTGCCCGGAATGACGGACGATGCACTGTTTAAAAAATTGTTGGCTGGAATTCCATAAGTGACCGTGTGACCGTCGGTTCCTAAAGCGCCACAACGAGCCTCGCAAATAATTTCAGCTGCATCGCGAGTGTCGACCAGCATGCACCCCGCAGCCGTCAGCTGCTGACGAAGCGCGCTGATCACGTAGTCCGAATTGATCAAATTGATCGGCATAGCGACGCCTGGAATCACTTTTCCCGCCCCGACCACATAGGTGGTATCGAGAAACACTTTGTGTCCCCCAATCGCCCGAAAATCCATCTTCGCGATCGTGGAGTCCACGGCGTCGGACATTAGTAATTGTTCGGTTGCCGTAAATGACTTGGTTGCTCCGCACCCCATCAAGAAGCATCCGCAAACAGCGCACGCAAGGATAATTCCTCGCATTCCTGCTCTTAACTTCAATTGCATTTTTCGGATCGGATGTGTCATGTATCTGGTAGGACAATCGTTGGTAGGACGGACTCTTGTCGTCCGCGTCACCACAGTACAAACTTTCGACTTCGGCTCAAAGAGAACTAGGGCAATTTAGGCAATTTCACTCTGCGGCAATGCAAGCATCGCAGCCGAATGAGGCCGAATAGCCACTTCACGTTGTCGAGTAATTCAACATCACCCTTCGCGAGTTTACAATTCAGTAAAGAGGGTAGAATACTACCGTTTCGTTCGAAAACGCCTTTTTCAGCCGGAGCCTTCCATGTCGTCCTCACTATGTTTTCGTTGTTCCTTTGCTGCGATCGTGTTGCTGCTGTCCCATGACGCTACCTTGGCAGACGACGGTGATTGGTCGCAATGGCGAGGACCGAATCGTGATGGGTATGCTGCGAAGCAGACCCTTCTCCGTGCTTGGCCGGAGGAGGGGCCTAAGCTGGTATGGAGCTTTGACGCGGCTGGATTAGGTTATTCTTCCGTCGCTGTGGCAGGAGACGATTTGTTGACCATGGGAAAGCGAGGTCAAGACAACCTACTGCTCTGTCTGGATGCGAAAACCGGCAAGGAGAAATGGGCGTCTCGGCTAGGCCCTGCTGCTAGTTCCGATTCCTATTTGACAGGCTGGGGGGATGGCCCTCGGTGCACCCCTACCGTGCATGACGATCTCGTTTTTGCCCTTTGTGATCTTGGTTCCTTTGGCTGCTTCCGACGCAGCGATGGGGAAAAAGTATGGTCCGTGCATTTGGTCAATGATCTTGGGGGCAAGGTTCCAAAGTGGGGGTATAGCGAGTCGGCATTGATCGACGGCGACCGAGTGATGATTACCCCTGGCGGTTCAAGCTACATGGTAGGGCTCGATATCAAGACGGGTAAAAAAACTTGGACAACAGAATTCTCCGAGGGGGCGAACTATGTCTCGATCATCAAACATACTTTCGAGGGAGTGCCTGTTTATCTTTCGGCTTGCCGCCAGGGCCTTGTCGGAATTCACTGCGAAACCGGAGAGCTGCTGTTCAAGAATGACGCAACGAAAAACGACATCGCAGTGATCGCGACGCCGATCGTATCGGAGAACGTCGTCTATCACTCGGCCGCATACGGATCAGGGAACTCCGCAACCAAAGTCACGATGGTGAATGGGAAGCTGGAGGCGTCTAAGATGTACCATAATCCCAAAGAGTCGATGGCCAATCACCACGGTGGCAACATCCTGAAGGATGGCGCCATTTTCGGTTTTTCCAAAGATTTACGCGGTGTTTGGATGGCCCAAGATTTGGAGACCGGCAAAGTTCTATGGTCGAAAAAAATTGGGCGGGCCACGTCCGGTTCGATCGCTTGCGCCGATGGATTGCTGTATTGCTACGACGACCAGGACGGGATTTGCTACCTTGTGATGCCTGATCGATCAGGATGGAAAGAGCTCGGAAAAGTAAAGCTCCCTGACACAACGTCGACCGAACGGAACAAGGGTGCGATTTGGGCTCACCCCGTTATCGCAAAGCAAATGCTGCTGATCCGAGACCAAGAGAAGATCTTTGCCTTCGATATTGCGTCAAAATAGCAAGCTAAACTCAAGCTGACCAGAACGGAATAGGGCTCGCTTGTTTCGAGAGGAACGCGAGCACAAAAGGCCATCCTACTCCTTGAAGTTGCACTGAAGCATCGATATGTTTAGGGGATAAGGATGCAATCCCCCCCCCATCATGAGTCACTAACGCATTCCTCCCCCTTCCATTTCGTTAGTTACTTTCCTGCACGCACGGAGCATAGTATGGCAACTCAATCGAGACAGACTGTGGCATTGGTCGACTTAGGAGTTACCGATCAACGGGACCTTCCAACAACTCGTGTCACCGCTGCATTGCGGCGATTGGATGGATTAACTCTGTTGGAGTGGTGCATTCGCCGTTTGAGCGAATCGACATTGATTGAGACGATCGTGGTGACTGGTCCACCTCAATACCGCGAGTTGATTAGCAATACCGGTCTGTGCAACGCTCGTTGGATGCCCAGCGCACAGCCAACTCCTGCACGGCGTGCTTTGGAGCTGTCCCAGCGATTAAATGCAGATTGGATCGTGTTTGCCAGTCCCTTATGCCCTTTTACAGACCCCACTTTAATCGACCGACTTGTATCGCGAGGCTGGTCTGACCCCGCAGCTGACTTTGTCGGGTTTATTTCCAACAATCATCCCAACTTTTCTTTGCAAGGCCTTGGGCTTGTTTGCGAAATGTGTTCTGCGTCGGCCATCGAAAAGCTTCAAACGGAAAAGCTTCTGGATGAACCCTTGGATGTCCCGGAGATCGTACGCAACAACCCAAGTTTATTTCTTCCAAAATGGATTCCGTTACCGCAGGAACTCAACCATCAGTCGCTGCGTTTTCAAATGCAGAACGAATCGGACTGGGACCGAATTGAAAGTTACCTCGAAGCGGCTGGTGACGACTTGTCCTGGCAACGTCTTGCGAAAGTCGCAGAACGAAACGTTACACTGACGTAAATGCAACACACGCTACTATTGGTCCCAACCCAGTTCGAGCTCGATCACCTTTCGAGCTCATTTCTCGAAAATCTTTCGAACCACAGTGCAAATTTGGAGCTGGTCGGATTTGGACCGGTTGTCTCAGGGATTCGAACAAGCAGATTGATAGAGCAACTGAAACCACAGAAGGTCATCTTATTCGGGATTGCTGGAGATCTTCGGAGCCATGCGGAAGTAGGCACAGCGGCTGAATTTGGCCAAGTTGCCTGTTATGGAATAGGAGCAGGATCAGGTAACGGCTTTGAGACTGCAGATGAAATGGGTTGGCTTCAATGGAATCATCATCATGACGCAATTTTTGCAGAACCCGTTGGATGCAATTTGTTGCTCGGACCGCGCGCTCCGGGTGTCGACGGCTCGACCACTCAATCTTTGCAGCTCTTGACCTGCTGTGCTGCCTCATCCAGTCGACAGGAGGCCGAACAGAAGCGTTCGAAATTTCCGCATGCTGTTGCTGAAGACATGGAAGGTTTTTCCGTTGCGGTGGCATGTCGATTCGCTCAAGTTCCGCTCCGCATTGTTCGAGGAATTTCGAATGCTGCAGGGGATCGAAATCGCGCTCATTGGAAAGTGGATGCCGCCATGCGGGCTGTAGAAGCCTTCGTTTCAAAAATTTTATCTTCATGATGCAAACGATACGACTAGGAATTTCAACCTGCCCCAATGACACCTTTGCATTTCATGCGTTGATGCACCAACGAGTGGATTGGCAAGGTCTCGATTTTCAAATCGAGCTCCTTGATATTCAACAACTCAATTCGCGTCTATTTCGGGACGAGTTCGATATCTGCAAAGCCAGCTTTCATGCCGCCTTGGTTTTAGCCGACAAGATGGTTGTGTTGCCTAGCGGATCAGCACTTGGGTTCGGCGTTGGGCCTTTGCTCCTGGCTGCGAAACCGAACACCGTACCAAACACGACGCTACAACGCACGTTGTGCCCCGGCCAGCATACGACCGCAACGCTGCTGTTTCGACTCTTTTACCCGGAAACCACCTCGCTGGAACAAGTCGTGTTTTCCGACATCATGCCACGTCTGAAGAATCTGAGTGCCGACTTTGGAGTATGCATTCACGAAGGTCGTTTCACATGGCAACAAGAGGGGCTCTATTTGGTGGAGGATCTTGGTTCGAGATGGGAAACCGAGACCCAGTGCCCTTTGCCATTAGGGGGCATCCTTGGCTCGCGAGTCCTTTCCGCCGATGTTCTTGCTCGTGTCCAGTCCGTTGTTTATTCTTCATTGCAGTACGCGCTGAGGCATCGCCAGGAAACGCTCACGACGATGCGACAGTACGCTCAAGAATTTGAGGACGATGTTTTGTTTCAGCACGTTGACCTTTACGTGAACGAGTGGACGCTGGATCTTGGTGAAATCGGGCAAGCTGCGTTGGACGCTCTGTCCGTTCGAGCCCGCAAGATTGGGCTGATCCCTTCGGATAACAGCCGGCTGGAGATAATGCGTCCCGGGCACGAATCCTGAGCTATTCGTAAATTGGGAAGAAGCAACCGAACGCTTTTTCGCAAAAGACTCCGGGGTCATTGAAGCGCTGGTTTTTATCGAGTTGGCTGATGCTGTCCATGTCCGCTTGCGAAAGTGAAAAATCGGCAATGTCGAGATTCTCGCGAAGGCGATACGATTGGCAAGTTTTTGGCACAACCGCTGTGCCTCGTTGCACTCCCCATCGCAGGGCGATTTGTGCGGTGGACTTTTGATACTTTTCCGCCATTCCCATCAGCAGGGGATGGGACAGTACCGAGTCTTCGTCCGTTGCCATGCCAATGGGGATATAGGATGGGGCACCCAGTGGCGAGAAAGCCGTGTAGGCAATCGATTGCTCCTGGCAGTAACGAAGCAGTTTGGTTTGCACCAAATACGGATGGGATTCGACTTGCAACACGCTCGGACGCACGGTGCATTGCGATAGCAAATCGCGGATGAGGGACGTTCCAAAATTGCTGACTCCGATAGCACGCACGACTCCTGAGCTCAGAAGTTCCTCCATCGCTTGCCAGGTTTCGCGAATGGGCACTGCATCCGGAACCATTTTTGGGTTCGGCTCATTCGGATCGAAAAACCAGCCGGCGGGGTATCGCGTTTCAAACGGCACAAATTGCAGCGGGATTGGAAAATGGACCAAGTAAAGATCGAGGTAATCGAGCTGCAGGTCCTGAAGAGTTCGTTCCAAGGCAGGTCGCACGTGTTCTGGGCGATGGTAGGTATTCCATAACTTGCTGGTTACCCAAAGATCGTCTCGGCTACACAAGCCTTTGGAAAGAGCCTCCGTGATTCCTTGGCCAACGCCTGGTTCGTTTCCATAATCCGACGCGCAGTCCAAATGGCGGTAGCCGGCCCCGATTGCGTCAACGGTAAGGCTTGGCGCCTGAGCTGGGGGCACTTTCCAATATCCAAGGCCTACGGCAGGCATGGGTCGGGAGTTCGCCACTGGAATCGAAAGGGGTACAGAAGAATTCAAAGGAGTGGTCCTGTGTGCGGGTGGTGAGCAGATATGTTTAGGTAAGCTGTTCGGTCAGAAATTATTTCAATACACCCTACTTCGAGGGCGTGTCGATGAAACCAATAGAACGGATTGGAACGCAATCGCAACCCAGGTTGAGATTGCTCGATTCAGGGCCACGGTGTGACGATGGAGCGGTACACCTTGGCCTTTTTCGTTACGTGAGCCTATTCTGTATTTCGATCGCGAGTTCGATCGCGTTGGCTGCACGGTCTCCGTCTAAGCATGCTGCTGGAATTCTGGAGGTAACGCTGCGTGCCATGTCTTCAATTTCAGCCACAAACGCATCGATTTCATCGCTTGCGGGCAGCTCGGGCCGGATCACTTGACCGTCGCGAGTTACGATTTTCAGCGGCATGGTTTCGGCACCATCGGAGAAAGCTGCGAATTCATGTTGCAGCGTTGCGTTTTCCAGCTGCAATTCGAACCCGTGCGTGAAAGGCCGGCCTGGCCCGTCGATGACTCCGGAGCTGCTAGAAACCGCGATGTTTTCATCTTCATATTGGTAAAGCACATGCACAAATTTGGCGACGTCGCCTTGTCGGCGCCCAACCGCGTGGACTCGATTGGGTTTCCCAAACAGCAAATGAATCCAGTGCAGATCATGAACGTGCAAATCAACTAAGGGCCCGCCCACTTTATCTTTGGCGTAAAAGTCAGGGATCCAGGTGGGGTTTGATATGATCCGTTTGAAGTATCCACCGATCGGCTTTCCATAGGTTCCATCCAAAGCCAATTTCGTCGCCGATGCGAATGCGCCCATGTAGGGGAGCACGTGTGCAACCAGTGCAAGTTTTTGGTGCCGAGCTGCTTCGGCCATGATTTTCTGGCAGTCAGGTACTGACAGTGCCAATGGCTTTTCGCAAAAAACATCCTTGCCGTGTTCAAAGGCCAGTAGAGCTGCTTCGGTATGCAGATGGGGCGGCAAGCAGATATCGATGACATCGATATCGGGTGACTTTACCATTTGCTCAAGCGTCTCAAAGACCTTGATTTCATCCAACGCAATCTGCTCACCCGGCGGTCCGAAGTTCCCTTGGATTCCTCGCCAATCCCCGGTCCTTTTCTTTGGATCTCGCGAACAGAACGCCACTAATTTTGCTGATTTGCAACGGCGATAGGCAAGCTGATGAATCCAGCCCATGAAACCGATCCCAACAAGTCCAACTCGAACCATTTATCGCCTCACGCTGAATACATTAGTAACGGACTGAAAATCAATGGTGATGGGGAATACAAGAATTCCTTGGCCCAAACCTTGGACCGCTGAAAGCTCCATCCCTTCTGAGATCATCTTATCATGTGACGGAACCATCATTCGATGGATCAATGATGTGCCTGGAAAGAAGTTGCCGGACCGAATCTGGGATCCTGTAGCTGGAAAGCTTGGAATCTTCCATCAAGCAACAAACGCATTTCATGCTGCCGGTCGCAACGAGCCGTTGTTCCACCGAGATACGATGTTGGTAGACCACGCTTGTTTGCCCCATGGCAGCAACCTGAGTTTGGATCTTTAAGACGTCTTCGAATCGAACTGGGGATTCGAACTGGGCTTCGACGCGAATTCGGGGCCAACGCAAATCTGGGACATTATGCCGTTGTTCACTGGCTTGGCTTGTCGCATGCGAAGCAACACTCAATCCCAGGGATCGGAGCAGAGCGTGTTCAGCCTGCTCCATGAAGATTAGCAGGGAAGAAAAGTGAGCAATGCCCGCTGCGTCGGTCTCATGGAATTCGACACGACGCTCCCAAAGAAAGGCGGAAGACATTACTCTCCGACGTAAGGCATCAATGCCATGAACCGAGCACGCTTTACAGCTTGGCTGACCGCGTGTTGGCTTGCAGCGGAGCAACCCGACTTGCGACGGCTAACGATTCGGCCATGACGATTGACCAGCTTGGTCAGTAGCTCGATATCTTTGTAATCCACGTACATTGGACGTGGGCGTTTGCCTTCGACCAATAGTGGGTCACGCTTCTTGATTTTCGTCCGCACACGCGCTCGCTTGCGAGGAACTCTTTTTCCGTTAGGTGGGCGACGCGAATTAAACATAGCCGTCAAATGCCGTCAAAAAATAGGTGTGAGCAAAACAAAATGGAGTCTCCCGTCTAAAACGGGCTCGATATGGTAGCTTGTTCCCCGAAGTCCATCAATAGCCAAAGACCCACGGATTATTGCATTTTCCATAGGCTTTTGCCACCGATTCCACCGTCACGACCGGTAAATCCCCAATTTTACTTGGTTTGAACCGCGATAAAGGAAACCGTCTGATCATGAATGGACGGGTTTGCAGTCGACAACGGGAGAGCGTTCTAGTGGTTTCCCTGGGGCAAAAAATTCAAGATGATGATCATTGCTGCACTCACTCAACCTCAAAAAGACACTTTCCAAGTGCTGGGGCTTCGTTCGAACTCCGCCAGTGTCGATGTCTTGGGTCAAGCGGTTTGTAGCCCTTACGATCAGATTCGGCTAGCAGCCCTTCAGACGCTGGTGGCTCGCGGGGGGGAGCGGGAGATGGCAATGATTGTCGAGAAGATCGATCATTGCAGCGACCAAGAAATTCCGCTGTTGCAAAGCCAAATACCATTATTGTTAGCACCGATCGAGGCATGCTTGGCGGACCAAGATCCTGTTCGCATGCAACGAGCCATTGTTGCAATTGCAAAGCTTCGGATCAGTTCTCAATTTCACCATGTGGTTCGGGTTGCCAGTTCACCGGAAGAACCTCAGCAGATGGTTGCGATCGAGCTGCTGTCGGAATTGGCGTGTCATTACGGATCAAAAGCCCGACGACAGCGTGTCGGCTCGACGGATGAAGCTAGGGAGACATTGCTAACCGAGCTTTGGCGTTCTATGGAACGATTTCACGAGCATCGCGTCACTCAGGTTATTGACGCATGGCTATGTGCATCGCACTGGGAAGATGATGCCCTCAAGGAGCTATTCCGACCCGATCGACGGGACTCGCTTTCCAAGATCGCGATTCGACAGCTCAGGCATTCCCATCGGCGGGAGGTTTTAGAGCTAACGGCTGGAATTCTATGGAGCAAAGGGCCATTGCATGATGCTCTGCAGCTGGTGGGGGAAAGAAAAGGGGCTAGCTACACTTCGCTTCTTTCGGAGCTCATGGATCGCTTTGGGGTGACGCCATTACTCAGCCAAAATCTGCATCAAGGCATCTCAATGCGATTTATGGAAGCCTATGATATGAAGTCAGAATCGCAGTCGATGCAGCACCGATGTTCGATGCTCAAGCTGTTTACGGCTTCTGATTTGACGCCCGATCGGATGCTTGCAAGTATTCTCGATCTGCTTGAAACGGGTGATCCGAAGGCAGAGCCCGAATGTGCGGCATCGATGCGAAGCTTAAGCTCGTTCAAGCCTGAGCTTGTTCTGATGGTTCTGAGCGACCATTTTGAGGCTCCCGATCTTGATGCCTACGTACCACCCCCGTGGAAAGCGGAACTGAGAATTCAGCTGGAGCGAATGTTGAAGTCGTACGAAACTCAATCCGCTACCATTCGTTACGCTATTGAGTATGCGTTCTCCAATTTCAAGTGCGAAGAACTGCTGAACCACTTTGACGATTGGCCTGATGCTCATCTGCATGCGTACGGTAAAATGGTTCGAATCGCAGACCGAAGCCATGTCGGGTTTATTGAGCAGGAAGCCAAATCGCAATCGAATACCAAAAGAGCCCGGGCCATCAAGGCCATTCGCTTTCTGGGTTCTGACGGCCGTTTAGGGCAAGTTGCGATGGAGGGCCTGCAAGACAAAAGCGATACGGTTCGAATCGAAGCGATTTACACGATTGCTCCTGGCTTGAGCCGACGTGACGCAAATCAGTTCCTGGACCCATTGCTTGACGACCAAGATGCCAACGTTCGCGTTGCGGCCAATTTTGCTATTTCACAGATCAAGGAAACATCGTAATGCTCCCGGATTTTTTCCAAGTCCTGGCTGCGATTCAACGCATTGAGGGGTATGACCGGCTCCTCTTTAAGTGGTGGTGGCTCACGCTACCGGTTGCCGCTTTGATGATGGTGCTCGCAATTTGGAAGGTGGTTTCTCTTTTAATTTCATGGATCAGGAAGCCCAGCGACAACCCTCATCAACTATTTCGCCGCCTTTCCAAATTGCATCGATTGACCCAAGAAGAACTTCAATTGTTGACATTGATGAGCGAAAAACTGCCCGCCGAAGTTCCTCATTCTGTCTTGTTTGTGGAGCCAAGTTTCTGGACCTGGAACCAAGGCCCAATGGTGGACAAAGTTGACCTAAGAGAAAAATTGTTCGAGAAGATCTTTGGATTTCCCCCTGATAGGTCGGCCTCAAAATGATATAACCTCCGGGATTCTGAACTTTTTTGACGAATGAACCGGAGGTTTAAACTGTGTCGATGATCGATGCCAAACTGGAACAGTTAGGTTTGCAGCTCCCCCCTGCACCCAAACCCGTGGGGCTTTACAAGCCCATGTTGATTGTGGGCAACTTGGCTTACATATCCGGTCATGGTCCACTTCAATCGGACGGGAAGTTGATGCTTGGCTGCGTTGGGGACGATCTCAATGTCGAACAGGGGCAAGCTGCCGCCAAGCAAACGGCTCTCGCGATGCTCGCGACTTTAAAGGCTGGGCTTGGTTCGTTGGACCGGGTTGTTCGGCTAGTCAAATTGCTGGGGCTTGTTCGATGTACCAACGATTTTGGCCAATCGCCTTTGGTGATCAACGGCTGCAGCCAAGTCTTTGTGGATTTATGGGGCAGCGATCATGGTATTGGCGTTCGTAGCGCACTTGGAACCAACGCTTTGCCGAATGGAATGGCTGTCGAAGTCGAAGCGATTTTTGAAGTTAAAATTTAGATTGAACCTCAACCACTTCATTTCTCGCCTAAAACACGGTGATGCAACGTCACCGTGCAGATCGACTTCAATATGACCGAACGACAGACTCTTTCTTTTCTCGCTAAAACACTGGAACGGGCTGGCTTGCAGCCGAAGACCAAGTACGGCCAGAACTTTTTGGTTGATCTGAATCTGCTGGACATCTTGGTCAAGGGGGCAGAGATCGAAAAGACCGACGTCATCTTGGAAGTCGGGACCGGTGTTGGCTCCTTGACGAAGCTGATGGCACCGCTTGCCGGCGAAGTGATCACCGTGGAAATCGATCGCGACCTGCAAGCCTTAGCCGCAAAAGAATTGCGAGCGGCAACCAACGTCACCATGCTATCGTTTGATGCGCTGCGGAACAAAAACAACCTTCGCGAAGAAATGCTGGTGACGGTTCGCGAGAAGATGGCGACCATTCCCAATGCCAGGCTAAAGCTTGTTGCAAATCTTCCCTACAACGTTGCTACACCCATCATCAGCAATCTACTGACGGTAGACCCTGTGCCGCACAAAATGGTGGTAACCATTCAGAAGGAGCTGGCTCAACGGATTATCGCAGCCCCGGGCTGCAAAGACTACAGCGCCCTTACGATTTGGATGCAGAGCCTTTGCGATTGCCAGATTCTCAGAATCTTGCCTCCAAGCGTCTTTTGGCCCAGCCCCAAAGTAGACTCCGCGATCATTCAAGTCGTACCTAACCCTGAAAAGCGAAAGCGGATTGTTGACCTGAATTACTTCCATACTCATCTAAGAGCATTGTTCTTTCATCGTCGCAAGTTCATTCGCAGTCAATTGCACACCGCAACGCAGGACGATCTCACGAAACCGCAGGTGGATCAAATCCTTGAGCAGCTTGGACACGAACCGAACTTGCGAGCAGAGCAGCTTACCGTCGAGCAGATTATTGATTTGCTTGAGGCAACTCGCTTAATGACCCTGGCAAACAAACCATTGCCTGAACCCGATCCATCTTAGGACGACCCTTTCACCCATGTTTACAGGCTTGGTCGAATCGACTGTTTCACTGATAGAAAGCCAACGCATCGGTCCTGGAATGCGTATGGGCTTTGATTTAGCAAGCTTAGCTGAGGGAGCTTGCCTGGGTGACAGTATCGCTCTGAATGGTTGCTGCCTAACCGTGGTCGCCATCCAGGGAACGGCTTGCTGGTTTGAACTGGGGGCTGAGACTCTTTCTAGAACGAGTCTTGGAAAACTAAAATTGGGGGACCGAGTCAACTGCGAACGATCCCTTCGCGTCGGTGACCGAATGGGTGGTCATTTTGTATCGGGGCATGTGGATGGCCTTGGGCAACTGACCGAAAGACGCGATGAAGGCCAATGGTCGTACTTCTTTTTCACCGCCGACCTGGCCTTGCTTCGCCAAATGGCCTCGAAGGGATCCGTCACCTTGGATGGTGTAAGCCTGACTCTTGTGGACGCAGACGATCACGGATTCAGCGTGGCCTTAATTCCACACACACTTCAAGTGACCACACTCGGTTCGCTTCAAGTGGGAGACTCCATCAATATCGAAACCGACATTCTAGCCAAGTACGCGCAACGCGTTGCGACAACCGGCCCAAATCGACTTTGATTCGAACTGACTTAATAAAATCTTTTGTTTCGCCTTCAAACGATTTCATACCTAAGTCGTGACGTTGCAAGTCATGTGCTAGCAAAGCATTTGGTCTCACCATTGCATTTAGGATCTCCAGTATCTAGGCCTTGAGATATACTGCTTGCATGAAACATAGACATCTTGTTCCAGAGTTGATGGATGACCCAATGCTCGACAAGCTGGAGCATCAGCGGGCGCTTGCAGGATTGCGACGGGTCAATCGTCTATGCTCCACGGGACGATGGATTGCTCAAGCGATTCAAAATGGTTGTATCAAGATTCCGGATCGACCGATCGAAATCTTGGACTTGGGTTGTGGAAGCGGAGACGTAGCCATTGACGTGTTGCGACGTTTGTCCCCGAAGATCCCGTGCAATGTTACCGGTTGGGACATGAGCTCGTTAGCGATCGAAGACGCGAGTTCGCAGTGGCTCAGTCATCCGCTAAATAAGTCTCTCCGAGGCCGGCTTCAGTTTGAGCGTCAAAACATCTTTGAGCCAGGGCTGCCGCATCGCAAGTTTGACATTGTCTATTGCTGTCTGTTTCTTCATCACTTCGATGATGAATCCGCGGTGACTGTTCTTCGAAACATGAAGTCCCTTTCCCGGCATTTGGTGATCGTGGATGATCTGCGTCGAACAACGCTCGGGTGGTGGTTGGCTAAGATCGGTTGTCATCTGCTATCGCGATCACCCGTGGTTCACTTTGACGGGCCGCAGTCCGTTCGAGCTGCTTTTTCTGTTGACGAAGCAATTCAGATTTCGGGTCGCGCTGAGCTCATCAACGGTACAATGACAACCCATTGGCCTCAGCGATTCCTTCACTGTTGGGAAATTTCATGTTAAATGAGCGGCTTCCGTGCCTCTCCAACCTCACGGTTTCCACCGCATCGGAACGAATTTGGGATATTGTCGTATTGGGTGCTGGGGTGGCTGGCGCTTCGTTCGCATCGATGGCGGCAGAAGGTGGCATGTCCGTTTTGTTGGTAGAGGCCAAGGAGTTCCCTCGGGAAAAAGTCTGCGGTGGTTGCTTGAATCGCCGAGCACAGACCTTTCTTCACGAACGCGGCTTGTTGAGGTCCCTGCTAGAATCGGGAGCGGTTCCCATTGCTTCGCTTCACGTTCAATTGGCGAAGCATTCGAGCAACTGGTCCGTCCCGTCCATGTTGAGCGTTCGGCGTTCTACCTTGGATCGACTGCTGGTCAGCGATGCGGTCGAACGGGGAGCTTGCTATCTTACTGAAACCAAAGGAACAGTAGAGCCGCTGAAGATCCAAGAATCGTCGGTGCAACAAGAGCGTTCGCCAATACATAGAACAGTACACCTCCAATCACCTTCTTCTGGGTCTAGAGACGCGGAGGCCGTCCGAAGTCGAATGGTGGTTGTCGCCACAGGATTAAGCCGATCCGCCTTGCCGAGAAGCGAGGTATGGCCTGCCACGCAAATGGAATCGTCGCGAATTGGGGTACATACCCTTGTACCAAGCGATGCGATGCAAATCGAAAAAGAACTAGAGGCGAAAGCCAATTGTCGCGAACCAACCTTGCACATGTTGATTGGCACCATTGGCTACCTGGGTGTTTGCAAGACAGATGGCGATCAATGGGATTTTGCTGCCGCCATCGATCCGGATCAGGTACGACGGTTCGGCAGTATCGCCGCCTGCGTTCGATCCATTTTGAAAGAGAACGGGCTGACCAACACTGCTTTTCTAGAGCAATCTTCCTGGCAATCGACGCCGCACCTTACACGAACGTCCGACTGCGTTGCTATGAACGGAGTCTTTTTGCTGGGTGATGCAATGGGCTATGTCGAGCCGTTTACTGGCGAAGGGATGTCGTGGGCGTTTGCAGGTGCTGCGTCGCTTCATCAGATCACTTGCAAAGCCAATCAGGCGATCGAACTTTCCACTGCCGAGCAAGCCTGGAATCGTTGGGTCACCACCGCGCATCGATCGCGTCAAAAGTCAAGCAGATGGGTTGCCCGTCAGTCGCGGGATTTGGCTCGTGCGAGATTCGTTTTAAGAGCTTGCGATTGGCTCCCGCCGTTGAAGCACCTTCTTCTGAGAAAGATAATGACGTAATCATGTCCATTTTGTTCGCGTGTTCTACCGCCCTTCCACCGTTCTCGATCGAGCAAGGTGAATCCGCGATGTTGGCTCAATCGCTAGGGCTTTCGAAAAGGTGGAACAAGGCCTTGCCGGGCCTTTACAAAAAGTCCGGCGTCAGTCGACGAGGAAGCGTTCTTCTCATGTCCGGCAGTGGCGAACCCATGGCGCGACAGGACTTTTACAAAGCAGCAAGCGAACACGCACCCTTTGGGCCGACCACGAGCCAACGCATGCATGTGTACGCGCAGCATGCTGCCGAACTTCTTCGCCAGTCCTGTGAAAAGACGCTCGCCGTTTCGCGTGTCGCAGTTGCCGCGGTGACTCATCTTGTCACCATTTCGTGCACAGGTTTCTATTCACCGGGCGTCGATCATACGTTGATAGACCACTTGGGCTTGGATACTCAAGTGCAACGAACTCATGTCGGCTTCATGGGCTGTCACGGCTTACTCAATGGTCTACGGGTGGCAAACGCATTGTCCAGAAGTGAACCTCAAGGCATGGTGTTGGTTGCCGCCGTCGAACTTTGTAGCATCCATCAACAGTATTCCGAAGATCCGCAACAAATGGTGGCCAATTCGCTTTTTGCAGACGGCGCAGCAAGTTGTTTAGTGGTCTCGCGTGAAATCCAAGTGGACAGCAACGCTGCGCGGAGTGGATGGACCATTGCGTCCAGTTTCTCGCTCAAGATCGATCAGTCTCAGGGCATGATGGGCTGGGTGATCGGCGATCACGGTTTTCAAATGATGTTATCCCCTGAGGTACCTTTGGTCATAGAGCGAGAGCTAAAGGGGCCGTTTGAAAAATGGCTCAATAGCAATCAGCTTTCGCAACACGACATCCAAGGTTGGGCCGTTCATCCAGGCGGGCCACGTATTCTGGATTCGGTGGAGAATGGCTTGGGGTTATCGCCCACGATGATTCAAGCGTCGCGGCATGTGCTCGCCCATCACGGAAACATGTCGTCCCCGACGGTCTTTTTCGTGCTCCAAGAACTTGAGAAGGAAGTTCCTGGCATGCAGAATTGCGTCCTGCTGGGATTTGGCCCAGGCTTGCATGTGGAGGCAATTCTTTTGAAACGAGAGAGCGTCGCTTAGGCGGCTCGGCTTTTGCCGAATTGATCTGCGGCGGGAATGATATGGCGGGCAGGTCGATTGATCGCGATTTGGTCCAAGATCCGTTCTGCAAGCTCCAGTGCTTGATATCCATGTTCGCCAGGGACCGAAACCGGCTGTTCGTTGAGAATCGCTCGGTAGAACTCGTTTTGTTCGCATTCAATTGCGTTTATCGGTTCAACTTTGGTTTCTTGGCAGCTTAGCCAGTTGGTAAACAGCGAGTCTTTGACCTGGGATCGTTCGTCAGCGGGAAGTGCATCCGCTTGCCGAGCGCCGCTAAGGACATCTTGGACGGGTTCGGTTTTGGTTACTGTTCCGGTTGCGAAATCGACATCCAGCACGTTGGTGTCCGTGTGAATTTGCATCGTGCGTTTTGCGATCGGCGAAATTCGCGAAGCGCGAAAGTGACCGACCATACCGTTCTTAAAATGAACCCCTGCGACTGCAAAGTCTTCGTGCTTTCCAAGAACGCTCCATCCGTAAGCATGGACATGTGCGACGGGCGATTGGACGGTTTGCAAAACCAGGTCGAGATCATGAATCATCAAGTCCATGACAATTCCGATATCGGTGCTCCGCCCCGTGTAAGTTCCTTCGCGAGCCGCTTCCAGATAGCGAACTGTATCCAGGTCTAGTTGCGAAACAACATGTTGCCAGGCGGGATTAAATCGCTCGACATGTCCGACCTGTAAGGTTCGTTGATTCCGTTGGGCGAGCAGAACCAATTCGGCAGCTTCTTTTAAGGAGCTGGCAATCGGTTTCTCGATGAGAGTATGAATGCCATGGTTTAGACACCAACTGCCTGTTTCATGATGCAGGAAAGTCGGCGTAGCGATGATCGCACCGTCAATCGAGCCACGCAGGTCTCGGTAATCGGCACAGGTAGGAACGCCAAGCTGCGAATCGATGATTTCACGCGACGGAGCGAACGGGTCCGCCACCGCGACCAGATCGCAATGGGGATTGGCTTTCGCGAGCTTGGCATGAATGCGTCCTAAATGCCCACCCCCAATGATACCAATCCGTGGACGGTGGGTTTTTGTTTCCATGATCTTGCTCGTAAGGAATGCAGGATTACAAAACTAGGCTGCAGCTGTGTTGGACGAAGGAGCACTGGCTCTTCGATCTCGGCCTCGACCATGACGTCCCATGGTTGACTCGTCGATAAAAGCAAACAGTATTTCCAATTCAGGAAGCAAGTCGCCGGTTCCCTGTAGGATTTCGCGAGCGTGTTTGACCCCGACCTTGGAGCGGTACAACAGCTTATGAGCTTCACCGATCGCGCGAATAGCTTGGGAAGTAAAATTCTTGCGTTTTAGCGCGACCACATTCACGCATCTTGGTCGAGCAGGAAATCCTTCTGCCAACATAAACGGCGGCACGTCTTGAAGAACACGCGAAAGACCGCTGACAAAACTGTAGCAACCGATAGAAGCAAAATGATGCACCGCAACACCACCGCTCAGCGTGGCGTCGTGTTGAACTCGGACGTGACCACCCAGCATCACCGTGTTGGCCATGATCACACGATCTTCAACCACACAATCATGGGCGACGTGGGAATTGGCCATGAAGTAACATTGGTTACCGATCGAAGTAATCCCTTCGTCTTTTTCGGTGCCACGGTTTACGGTAACGCATTCGCGAAAGACATTGGAATCGCCGATGATGACTTGAGTGGGAGAGCCTTGATACGATAAGTCTTGAGGCTCACCACCGATCACGCATCCAGGAAAAAGGCGGTTGTCGCGACCTATCGTGGTGTGCCCGGTAAGCGTAACGCTGTTTTCAAGACGAGTTCCACGACCGACTTTAACGTTGGCTCCGACCACGCAATGGTGGCCAATGCGGACATCTTCGTCCAGTTCGGCTCGGGGATCGACCACTGCGGTATGGGCGATTATGGTTGGCATGAGATAGTTCCCCAACGTGTCATTAATAGTGGTGCAAAAATCTTGTTTCGTGGCATTATGCGGCGTTCCTGTTCCGCACTTGCGAGTGAGAGTTCTCGAGGTTGCGAATCGCTTCAGCCATACGTCCATTGAGGATGTGTCCGCTTCGGCTGGCGATAATTTTCCCTTGGACCCGAAGACCACAAAGAGCCAAATCGCCAATCAAATCCAAAAGTTTGTGTCGGGAGCATTCGTCTTCAAATCGGAGGGAGTTATCGACAGGACCATTGGGGCCGAAGACAACCAAGTCGCGGTAGGTTACATGCGAAGCCACCCCTTGCATCTGCAAGTGACGCGCGTCATGTTCGGTCATGAAGGTTCGTGCCGGAGCGATTGTGTTCGAAAAGTTGTTTCGCTCTAGCAGTTGTGTAGTCGTAGTGGCTGGAATGCTTGAATCGGGACCATAGTCCAATTGATACTGCAACGTCAAACCTGGATCGGCTGACGGAACGGCCATCACCCAATTTTTGTCATCCCCCACTCGTAGCGGAGAGGAGATAGCAAGATGCTCAACCACCTCCGTCTGACGATTCGTTCCTGCTTGTTCCAGTGCTAGCGCGAAAGCAACCGCGCTTCCATCCATGCCAGGCATTTCAGCAGAATCGCATTCCACGACGCAGTTATCGATGTCCAGTCCATACAAGGCCGCCATCACATGCTCGATCATTTCCACATGGGCAGCGTCCGAAACCAGAGTCGTTCGCAAATTGGTTTCGCGTCGGTTTGTGGCGATGGCTTCGATCTCGGGTCTGCCTTCCAAATCGATGCGGCGAAACAATATTCCAGAGTTGCTTGGCGCAGGCAGGAAGGTAAGGGTGATTGGTTTGCTGGACCAATATCCCCGTCCACTGACCTGAGCAGCGTGCTGGATGGTTTGCTGGAATCGAAGATGATGCATGCGAGACGCCGAAATCCGTTTCGTGTCGAGTTTATCTAGTTGGTTTTTCCGAGTCGCGAAAGTTCGTTGTTGGTTAGCTTTCGCTGGTATGTATCCCCAAAGGGCTCAATCCGAAGAGGAAGGATTAAGCCCTAAGGTATGAATTAACGGATAGGGCGGTTTGGCGTTCCGTTTGGCGTTCCATTCGGTGCCGCGTTTGCCGACCTTGGAGCGGGTGTGTTGGTGGCAGCGGCAGCGGCAGGGGCAGCGCCAACGCTATTATTCAACACGTTCAGAACGAGTCCGGTAACATCGATTTGCGGATTCAGGAACAGAACGTCACGTTGGATTCCAAAGTTCACCGACTGAGGCTTCTTGGGATCCATTTGATCTTGTTCTTTGCTGTAACGCAAAACCAAGTCGTACTTGTAATGGTTGGCAACGACTTCGATCGCTTTGTTGATCGACTGGTAGGATCGATAAATTACGCCCGCTTGCATTTCAGCGAACTCTTTTTCCTTGCCCATGAAGTCAACTCGCAGCTTGCTCTCTTGGCTGATGAGCTGCTCTTGCTTTTGTTTGAAGTCGACAGTGTTGGTGTCATATTGCTTTTGAACCATTTCGGTTTCGGCGAGCAGCGACTTGCGCCGTGTTTCGATCTCTTCCTGAGCCTTGGTCATCTCTGCCTTGATGGCTTCCATCTCGTTATTCATGGTCGGATGGTTCTTCAGAATATGACCAACATCCACCAGAGCGATGCTGGATGGCCCATTCTTGGGGCCAGCTTGTTGAGCTTGTTGAGCTTGAGGGGCTTGCCCAAAAACAGACTGGGCGGCACAGATTCCCATCAGGGCGATGGTTGCGGTTGTCATTCGAAATGGCACTGTCAGCACTCCTTGCTTAGTGTTTTAACTGTTGCTTCGTGTTTTAAACTGGCTAAGTGATTGTGGGCAGTCGGTTCGTTTTCAACGGCAAGAGGCAAACGTTCCATCGTTTGCTCTGCAATTGCTACCCGTGAAGGCAGGATTCCACCCAAGTTCGTTCGAGATTCTGACGGCTCGTGAATTTGGAGTAAATACCGATCTGCGAGTTCTAGTCCGTAAGTTCTACTTTCAGTTCAATTTTTTCTGAACCTCGCTGCACATGCAGAATGACTGTTTCACCTGTTTTGTGAGTCTGGAGGATTCGATCCAGTTCGGACCGGCTTGTCGTTTTGTCATCGTTGATTTGCAGCAGGATGTCACCCGGTTCCATACCGGCTCGTTTAGCAATGCCGCCGGAAAGGACTCGTTCCAGGACGACACCCTCTTCATTGGTCTTCAGCCGAACACCTAGTCGTATTCGCTTTGGACCGCTGGCTTGCGGGTTGGCCCGTCCCTTGACCTTCACGAAGGTTGGTTTCGCGGGGTTCGTTGAAATCTCGTTCGCCAGCATAGTGACCATATCGGATATACGGTTTACTCCGCTTAGGTTGATTTTGTCGAAATCGTCACTTGGGCGGTGATAATCGTCATGAAGCCCTGTGAAGAAGTGGAGAACCGGAATGTTTTTTTGGAAAAAAGACTGATGATCGCTTGGACCCATGCCTTCAGGGCTCCTTTGAATATCGAACGCTAGCGTTTCATTCATTTTGGTAAGCATATCGTTGAACTCGGTGGCGGTACCGGTTCCGTAGATGGTAAGCGCGTTGTTGGTGAGTCGCCCGACCATGTCCAAGTTTAGCATTGCGACGGTGTTCGCCAGTTCGAATCGGGGATGATTGACGTAGTGTTCGCTACCCAAGAGGCCCCGTTCTTCGCCGGAGAAAGCGATGAACAGCAAGCTGCGTCGGGGCTGGGTGGGTGAGTCTGCTTTGGAGAGTTCGACCAGGTGCCTTGCGGCTTCCATCAGGGCGACGGTTCCGGAAGCGTTATCGTCGGCTCCGTTGTGGACAGCGATAGTTCCGGGTGCGAGCGACCCAGCGCCCCCCATTCCGACATGATCGAAGTGGGCACCGATCACGACCATCTCATTTTCGAGAGCGCCTTTGCCGGGGAGCAGGCCTAAGACGTTCATGGAGGGAAGGGTTTTGATGGCGACGTCAACTTGTCCGGTTGCCTTCCAGTCCGTCAGTTCTCGGGATCTTGGCTTGAGATCCAAGTCGATTTCGTTTTCGATTTGGGAGAGCGAGGTGCCCGACTCAGCAAGCCAGCCATCCACCAAGCTGCGTTGCAAAAAAATGGTGGGGACTTGATCTTTGGACAAAGCCGTTCCGGAACCAGCTACGGGCAACAAAGCCCCGGGGCTGTCAGCGTCACTACCTGCATCATTGATGAGTATTAGTCCCGCGACCCCATGCTTGGCGGCATTCATTTGCTTGGCGGTGAACAAGGCGTATTGGCTTGGGGCTTCTCCGTCGAAGGGGCTTTTCGGGTCCTTGATCTGAGGTTCCTTGCGAATCACGATCACCACCTTCCCTTTGACATCCAGTCCCGCGAAGTCGTCGTATTTGAGATTCTCTTCTTCGGCTGTAATTCCGTAGCCCGCAAAGACCAGCGGAGCGTTGAATTCGCCGTTGCTTCCGATCGATTGAGGTTGGAATTGCTCGCCGAGTTTCAGCGAGATCGTTTCCCCGTTCGGCTTAGTGATTACCAGGGAATTCTTGAGGGGGTCTTTGACGCCTGGGGTTCCTTCCAGGGCGAATTCTTGAAAGGGTTTGCCGTCGAAAAGGTCTGTTTTCAGGCCTAAGGTCTCCCAGCGTTTTGCGATGAATTCGGCCCCCATCTTCAGTCCGGGCGTTTCCGCGGCACGCCCCTGCAGATCGTCCGAGGAGAGATACGCGATGTCTTCTTTTAGCCTGGCCTCGGCCGCGGCGGCGGCGGAAGTCTCGGTCGCGGGAGTCGTGTTGTCTGCAGCGAAAGTCCTGTCTTGGCTCGAAAACCCTGGAAAAACAGTAGATAAAGCCAACAGCAAAGTCAGCGGACGCGAGATTTTGGGGGCGGCGAGTTTCATATTCAGACGGACTCCTGGACGGAAATGATATTTTTTTTCGAGCTTCGGGCGGGCGCGAATGGGTGGGGCCCAACGAAAGTGAGAGAGTCTTCGGGGAAGGAAACCACATTTGCGGACGATTACTGATAATAAGTAGAGCAAGTCTGTAGGCTACTGGAAAGTCTGGACTTGTGACGATTTTTGCGTGCCCTTACACTGCACGGTTTGGCAAAACGTTCACTTCGTAGGCGCTTCACCCTTTTTTCAGAAATTGCCCTGGTTCACGACCCTTATGGCAAAACCCGCTTTTGTTCTATTCCTAACCATTCTGCTGCCGATTTCGGTAGGGTCGTCGCTGCATGGCCAAGACGGAACGGTACAAGAGCCCGGTTCAGGGCTCACTTTGCCTACCCTAGGCGGAGCGGAAGGGACAGTCGGAGCAACGACCGAAAACAAGGAAATTGCAGCTACCACCTCGGAAACTGGCTCCACACCCGTGGTAGAAGGTTCTTCGGGAGCAACGGTGACGGTCAACCCGAAAAAGAAATTGACTCTGACTGAAGAGCTGTTTTCGAACCCGCTAAACTATCTCTTGCTGCTCATCGTGTGCGTCTATGTTTACTTGCTTTTCTTACGACCCAGCGCGGGCCGAAAAGAATCTCGCGAGCAAATGGAGAAGCTCAAGAATCTGAAGAAGAATGATAGGGTGGTCACGACAGCAGGAATTCATGGGATCGTTTCGAACATCAATTCGGAAGCCGGAACCATTACGTTGCGTGTGGACGAGAACACCAACACCAAGCTAACCATCGATCGGTTGTCGATTCGAACGGTTTTGCCTTGATCACCGTTATTTTCACATTTTTTGAAAGTGAAGCCAAAAGCTTCGCTCCATTCAACGCACGGACTAAATAGCAGATGTTTGGAATTCTATTGCAACCGATTTTGGCACAGACCTCGATCGGCGACGGCGCAACGACGGTAACAACTTGGCAAGATGGTCTTGAGGCTTTCAAGAGCATTGGCATCATGATCGGTGCTGTGCTGATCCCGTTCTTGCTTAGCAAATTCTTTGCGAAGCAATTGAAGATGCCGACTCATGCGACTGCTTTCTTCTGGATCTTGCTGGCGACTCTTTCGACCATTTTCATTCTTGCCACCGGAAAACTGAAACTGGGGCCAGACATCATCGGTGGAACCAACTTCATCTACGAAATCGATCGCTCGACCTCGTCCGAAGGACCCGGCAAGAAAGCCATCGCTGCCGATTTCCAGGTTCCTTTGTCCTTGCGACTGAACCCGTCGGGCACGAAGGAATATTTGATTCGCCCCATCGGCGAAGATCAAATTGAAATCACGATTCCCGACGTAGATCCAAGCGAAATCGCTGAAATCAAGCGAATTATCACCAATGCCGGGGTGCTGCAATTCCGAATCGTCGCTAACGCAAACGACCACAAAGACATCATCGATGCAGCGTCAGCCCAGTCGGTTTCCACCGATCAGAATATCCGTCTGAAGCGAGACGTCAAAATCACGGATAAGAAGACAGGCGAAGAGCGAACTGGCGGTATTTGGCGAGCTCTTGGTCGAGGAGTGGTTGTCGATGGGATTCGCGAAATCAACGGCTACAGCCCTGGCGACATCATCCGCAACGCCCAAACTGGCAAGCTTCTGAATCCGCCGGTTGCATCGAAACCCAATGATTTCGAACGCTGGGTTGAATCGCAGAAGATCCAAGACATCGACATTTTGCTAGCCCTGGAGAAGTTTGGCACCCCTTACACCGATGTCACCGGTGGAGATCTGAAGTCGGCGAAGAAAGAATTTCAGCAAAACGGGTATCAAGTGAACTTCACCATGTCGGTCGGTGGAGCTCAAAAGATGCTCCTTCTCACTGGTGCTAACTTGCCCAACCCATCGACGGGGTTCAAACGCCGCATGGCGATTTTGCTCGACGGTTCTGTTCTCTCTGCCCCCAGCTTGAACTCCACCATTCGTGGTGAAGGCTTGATCGAAGGGAACTTTACGGAAGAGCAGGTTGATTTCCTCTCTAAGATTTTGAACGCCGGTTCGCTTCCCGCGGCGCTCAGCAAAGAGCCGATCAGCGAAAACTCCGTGGGCGCCAGCATGGGCTTGGATGCGATTACCAAAAGCACCTACGCCAGTATTGTCTCGTTGATCATGACCATTGTTTGCGTGCTGACCTACTACCGCTTCTCTGGTTTGATTGCGACGGTTGCCTTGTTGCTCAACTTGGCAATGATCATGGCCAGCATGGTTTTGATCAAGCAACCCCTGACGCTGTCCGGTGTAGCGGGCCTTGTGCTGTCGGTGGGTATGAGCGTCGATGCGAACGTTCTGGTCTTCGAACGGATACGGGAAGAGACCGAGAAAAAGGCCTCGGTCCGAATGGCCATCCGCAACGGTTTCGATCGAGCCTGGACAACCATTTTTGACTCGAACTTAACGACGTTGATTACCGCCGTGGTTCTTTATTTCGTCGGCACCGAACAAATCAAGGGATTTGCGATCACTCTGATCATCGGTCTGGTAATCAGCTTGTTCACCGCTGTGTTCGTAACTCATAAACTGTTCGAAGTGGCTGAACGTTGGAAGGTCGCTTACCTAGGAATGGCTGACTACGTCAATTCTGCCAAGCGATCTTTGTTCGGTGAAGGCGACATCGACTTCATGAGTTACCGCTATGTTGCATACTCTGTTTCGCTTGGATTGATCGTTCTAGGATTGGTCGCAACCGCTGTTCGAGGCCGCCAGGTTCTGGACATTGACTTCAACGGTGGTACTTCGGTGGTCTTTTCTTTGGACAAAGGCTTGCCGCCTGATCAAGTTCGAAGCATTGTCAGTGGTGCTCTCGACAAAGATGCTAATGGACTGCCCATTCAAACATCCCTAACGACCATCGAGATTCGTGATTACGAAAAGAATAGCGTCTACAAGCTAGATGTATCGCTGAAGGATGTGAAGGAAGTCACATCGAGACTGGTTAAGGGTTTCTCAGGGGACTCACCCGCAAAGCTTGTAACCTTCGACTTAGATGTTAAGCCGATCGCACCCACGCAATCCAATAACTCCCAACAGGAAAACAGCGTGCGTTTGGTAGCGTTCCAAGGCGCAGAAGTCAAATCGGATGCAGAAGTGCAAGCCGCAAACACATCTGCCGATGCAGCAACCACGCCAGCTGTTGCGACCGCACCGCAAGAAGAAAAAATCATCAAGTCCAATCTCGAACTCCAATTCAAGAACAGCAAGGGAGCAGGGACAGCGAAAGTCAATGCTTCCCAGGTGACGGAATCCTTGATCGAAGCGGCAGCCAAGTCCAACCTAACGCTTGTGGAGTCCCAAGTCGAACTGTTGCCGATCGAAACAGAAAAGGAAAAGACTTCGGGTTGGGTCAAGGAATCAGGACTTGGTTTTTCCAACTGGTCCGTTGGTCTTCCTTTTGATGCCGCAACCTCTTTGCAAATCACCGATAGCCTTCGCACTCAATTGCAGTCCAAGCCAGTGTTCCAGTCCGTCAGCAAGATCGAGTCGCGAGTCGCAGGCGAAATGCAACAACGGGCGATTGCTGGTCTTTTGCTGAGCTTGGTCTTTATCATTGCCTACATTTGGTTCCGGTTTCAACGCATTGCCTATGGTATTGCGGCGGTGATCGCACTGGTTCACGACGTATTGATTACGTTGACATTCATTTCGATTAGCCACTGGTTGTTCCAACCTTTGGGCTTCCTACTGATCGAAGACTTCAAGATCTCCCTAACCATTATCGCAGGTTTTTTGACCATCATTGGTTATTCGCTGAACGATACGATCGTGGTGTTCGACCGCATTCGAGAAGTGAAGGGCAAGAGTCCAAATCTGACCGAGAAAGCGATCAATGCCAGCGTGACTCAAACTTTGAGCCGAACGTTGTTGACCTCGTCGACGACCATTGTCGCGATCTTGTTGATGTACATCTTCGGTGGAGAAGGAATTCACGGATTCGCTTACTGCCTGCTTGTCGGTATTGTCGTGGGTACGTACAGTTCGATTTTCATCGCGTCCCCCATTTTGTTGTGGTTCGTTCAACGCGAACAGGCAGCCAAGCAAGCCGCAAAGGTAAACGGCTAGCTGACCTAGCGTCGACCATTCATCCGAGCCTTGAACGCAAGTCAAAAACCCGGAAGTTCCCGGCTCGTTGCTTTAGTGAAATCGTTCTTGGGTAAGGGCGGTACGACGGACTTCCAAGTCCGTCCATGGGGAATTCGACGGACTAGGAAGTCCGTCGTACCATGAAATCAACAGCCCGTTCCCTTCCCGTTTTTTTCGTTAACAGCCTGCAATTTTTCATGAGTCAACCGTCGCGTGAACAGTTCGGCGGCAGCCGCTGCGATGGGGGCTGATACTGGTTTGAACCAGGTTTCTGGAGAGATTCTTGAAAGCTGGCGTTTTTCGGATGGCTGGACTCGTATACACTTAGAGACAGGTGGATCAATGGATTTGTTTTGACAGACTTCTGTGAATCAAGTCCTCAGTACACTGGAGAATGACCACGGTCTTGCGACTGTAGCTAAGAGCGCCACAATTTGCTTGAAGACTTTTCTGACAGAGGAATTCGATTATGCCGTCACCACTTCCGAATTTAGAAGTCATTCCATCATCCGTTCAAAATGAGGCTCGCACGTCGTGCTGCCCATGGCTTCCGACGGGATGGGGGCTTCCGACGAGCCTAGGATTGTTGGGTGGTGTAGCATTAACATTGTTGGTGGGAGGTGCGTTCCTTGCGGGCCGCCAGTCAGCAAGTTCTTCTCTGCCGAATGAAATCAGCAATCCCGGAGAGAACTTTTTCGGATTCTCGAACGGTCAACTCCCTCCGGAGATTCTGGCAGCGACGGCCAGCCATGGTGGTTCCAACATGGCGGTTTGTACCGGCCAAGTTGCTGAAAATGGCGAGGGCTTTTTTTCACTCGATTTTATCACGGGCGAGCTTAAAGGCTGGGTCTTTAATCCAGTTCGCGGCAATGTCGGGCTTTTCAATATCAACGTTCAGCCTCAATTGGGGCCAGTGAGCAAGAATCCAGAATACCTCTTGGTGTCGGGGGCAGCAGCTTCGGCGCAAATCGGAGGAAACTTGCGTACCGGTGGATCTTTAGTTTACGTGGTCGACATGCGATCTGGTTTTTTTGCGGCATATTCCGTTCCCTGGGATCGTTCTATTGAGAACGGCAGCGGGAATCAATTGAATCCGTTCGTTTTCGTTACGGGCGGACAGATCCGCGATTCGATGGCAGGTGGTGCGAAGAAGCCAGCAGGCGGACCGGCCGCTGCACCGGGCGTAAAGAAGCCTAACGATCCTAACGCCGCTGGTAAACCTGCGGATCCTAACAACGCGAATGCCAACAATGCAAACGGGAATAACGCCAACCCGAACAATGCTGGCAACGCAAATCCAAATAACAACAATAACCGCCAGAAAAAGTAGTCGATGGCTATCAGCGAATGGGTCAGTGGACGAGTCTTCAAGTTTGTTCACGGCAACAACTTAGTTTACAACACGTGCTGGGAAGACCCGCGTTTAGATCGCCAAGCGTTGGAACTGACGTCTGACGACAATGTGTTGGTGATCACCTCGGCCGGCTGCAATGCCTTGGACTATTTGTTGGCGGGGGCTGGCAATGTGTATGCCGTGGATATGAATCCACGACAAAACGCATTGTTGGAACTGAAGGCATCTGCGATCCGCAATTTGGATTACGAACGCTTTTTTCAAATGTTCGGGCAAGGCTATTTGCCAAACGCCGAATCGATCTATGCAGCTCAGCTTCGCGGATCCCTTTCAGCCACAAGTCGCAAGTACTGGGACCGATGGATTCGATTTTTTGACAATCCGAAGAAGTCATTCTTCTTCCGCGGGACTTCGGGGGCGTTTGCCCGGATGATTGGGGTTTACATCAACCGCGTTGCGCGATGCCGCAAAGAAGTGATGGAGATTATCGATGCACCCACTTTGGCAGACCAGCAAGAAATCTACACACGAACTCGCGATAAGATTTGGTCCAAGACACTCAAGTTTGCCATGAATCGCGACACAACCCTCAGCATGCTTGGCGTCCCCAAGGCGCAGCGCAAGCAGATTGATGAGCAGTATCCGGGCGGCATCGTGAAGTTCGTGGAAGACTCGATGGAAGCCGTCTTTGCAAAGATCCCGATCCAGGACAATTACTTTTGGCGAGTGTATATCACGGGAAGCTACACACCAACTTGCTGCCCTGAATATGTAAAGGCTTCCAACTTTGAGAAGCTCAAGAATGGTCTCCTGGATCGTCTTTCGGTGAACACCAACTCGGTGCAAGGTTTTCTTGAGCAGAACGAGGTTTCCATTTCGCGGTTCATCTTGTTGGATCATATGGATTGGCTGAGCGACCATTATTTTCCGCTGCTGGAATCGGAATGGCAAGCAATCCTTCAGCGAGCTGCGCCGAAGACGCGAATTCTTTGGCGATCCGGTGGATTGCGAACCGAATTCATCAACGATGTATCGGTCCAGCGAAATGGAAAGATGGTAAAACTGCCTGACCTGCTCAGCTACAACACCGACCTTGCCAAAAAGTTGCACCAATTGGATCGTGTGCATACCTACGGCAGTTTCTACATCGCCGATCTCGTAGGCTAAACGCCTTTCGGAGCCCCCCTGCAATGCATCTTCCAGTTGGCTTTCGTTTCGCTGGCGTGGTTAGCAAAATCAAATCGCGTCCCGGAGCACGGGACGTTACGTTGATCGTGTCGGATTCCGCGTGTGTTGCTGCTGGTGTGTACACCACCAACCAAATCGTCGCCGCGCCCGTGGTGGTGTCTCGCAGCAGGACTCCTTCGAACACGATACGAGGCATCGTCGTTAACAGCGGGAACGCGAACGCTTGCACGGGATCGCGAGGCCACCAGGATGCGGTTGAAATGACCAAGCTGGCTGCGGCCGCCATCGATCCGACTGGCAACTTGACCGCGGATCAATTTATAGTGATGAGCACTGGGGTGATCGGTCGATTCCTTCCGATGGACAAAGTGAAGGAAGGGATCCAAGCCGCTTCCCGAGAATTGGCTGCAACGGAACAAGGTTTTCTGAATGCATGCGATGGCATTTTGACGACCGATATCGCTCGCAAAACTTCGGAGCGAAAGTTCAAGCTCGGTGCGAACGACACTCACATCGTTGGAATGTGCAAAGGCGCCGGCATGATCGGCCCGAAGATGGCAACCATGCTTGCCATCATCATCACGGATGCTCCGCTTGCTCCTTCGCAAGCTCAACGGATTCTTCAGGCGGCAGCCAACAAGTCTTTCAATTGCATCAGCGTCGAAGGGCACATGAGCACCAACGATTCGTTGGTCATGCTGGCAGCCCAACCCTCCGCAAGCAAGCCTGCCCTGGAAGGGAATGCGGAACTTGTTTTTGCAAAGCAACTAGAAGAACTGGCTATCGAGCTGGCCAAAAAGATCCCCGATGACGGAGAAGGGGCGACACATTTGTTGGAAATCCGGATTGCGGGTGCCAACACCGATGCGGATGCTGATGCGGTCGCCAGAAGCGTTGCCCTGAGCAACTTGGTGAAAACCGCGATTACGGGCGGCGATCCCAACTGGGGTCGAATCGTGTCGGCAGCTGGTTACGCTGGAGTACCGATACGACCTGAATTTACGGCCTTGAAGATCAACGGTATACCCCTATTCGACAAGGGGGAACCTTTGCCATTCGATGCAACCACGGTTAGCAGCTCGATCAAAGGAGCAAAGTTGACGGAGATCGATCTTCAAGTTGGAATGGGACCAGGAAAGGCAACACACTGGACCACCGATTTGAATACGGAATACGTCCGCTTCAATTCCGAGTATACGACTTAGATTTACTAGTCCGAGTGGTTTTACTGGCAAACACGCGCTGTCGCTGGGCGACAAGCACACCCTCGTACGGCTAAACTTCTTTGGTGATGGTTCCCAAATAGAACGGCTGTTGAGCAACAAGCTCGGTGCCATCGTTCAGGTAGAAACGAACTCGAACGCACCACGAGATCTTCAAAAGCTTCCCTTCGTAGGAAAGGGGCGAATCAGGAAGAGGAACGACAACGCGTTGCGGAACAGTCCAATCGGTTGCCGACAAGGAGTTTCCGGTGAGGCGTTGGAACGAATGCACGCCGAGATCTTCTGTCCCTTTGCCTTCGGTAAGCCAAACCACGGAAGCTTCGATGGCAGAGATCATGCTCTGGTCGATATTGGAGACCCGATATTCAAATTCGAGCGATTCCCGAGGCATATAAGTAGGCTGTAAACCGATCAGTCGTATCATGACGGTTGCTTGAGCTGACTGGTTCGAGCGAGTGGGTAGACCACCACGGGGAAATTTCGGCAGTACGATGGCCATCGATTTGCCTCTCCTTCAACGATAATCTTCCAATGAATGGCGTTATGAAGACTTTGAAATGAATGCATTGCGTCCGCCGGAATCGAGATCTCGCATTCCAGTTCCAGTGGTCGCCCCCAATCGATTCGAAACCGCCCTTGGTCTAGAATAATTTGTTGACGAACGATCTGACGTTCGGTGCGGATATCGGTACCGAAATGATAAGTGCTTTCCTCTTCGCAGACCAGTCGAATTGATAGTTTCTTAACAACAAGACGTCCGTACTGGACCAGCAGCAGCTTGTATTTTTGGCCTGGGATCAACGGCAGATCTTCGATTTCAAGTGTGGTTGACCCGATTCCAATCGCCTGAATGTAGGATCTCAGGAACAATTGCCCTGACCGCAACCCGATGTAAATCCCTGGGATTAGCAAAGCGAACAAGCGGTATTGGATGTCTCCCTTGAGAACTCCACCAATCGCGAAGACGCAAAAGACAGCCATCATGGCGTTCCAGAGCATTGCGAAAAGCCCATAGGCAACGAGGGCCCCTGTCCCTTTCCATTCGCAAGGAAGACGAAACGCAAGCTTTGCACCTGGGCTGTCGGTGAACGGTGCTAGAGGCGGAACCGAAGGGGGCAAGATGGACTTGGTGCCTGGTTGCTTTGGACGAGGAACTATCCCGCGCTGCGAGATAACTTCCCGATGTTCATCGCTGGTCGCCACCTTCAGAACTCGGTACCAAAACCCGACTGCCCCTAGCACGATGCAAGCTGCCGAAACCGTGGTCAACAACCAAAATCCGTACCCGATGCGAACGACCTGAGTGCTGGGGGACAAGAATTGCCAGGCGACGATCGTTGTAAAGCATACGACCCCGACCAAAAAGAACGAGGCAAAAAAAAGGGCTTCCCCCAAAGAGCCAACAAACCACCAGCCGGACATACGCCCGCCTCGTTTTTTCCCCCATAGTCTTAGTAGTCGCCTCATGGTGTGCAGTGTATTCCCTGATGGGCGCTGGGTGAAGGGTCACCGGTCACAAGAATCAAAATCGTCACAACCGATTTTTTCATCACCTAGGGCAGGTTCGATACTGGAATTGTAGACTGTGGTCGCTGCCGGAATCTCAATGGGTTCCCTATTTCTTGAGCTATCCTGTTCAGTCAATACTTTCCGGACGTTCGTCCTGACTGGTTATTTCTTGCAAATCTTCGACACTCATCCTTTGCGGAGTGGATTTCGCAAGACCGAATGCTTCCCCATTTTAACCAACCAATTCCATGACCGATCTGATTGCTGCGATACTGCAAGGCATTGTCGAAGGACTGACGGAGTTTCTACCGGTAAGTTCGACAGCTCATATTGTGATGGCTCAAGAGTTATTGGGGCTGAATCGGTCCGATAGTTTTTGGAAAATGTTTGCGGTCTTCATTCAGCTAGGCGCGATCCTTGCCGTGGTTGCCTTTTTCTGGAAACGGTTGACCTCCTTCGCGTCCTCCTTCGCAACATCGCTCCAAGCCGGCGAGAGAATTTCCTCCAGTTCCAAAGGATCACTTTGGTTGCGTCACCCGCTATCGTTGGTCATGATCAGTTTCACGGTCACCGCCATTCCCTGTTTTTTGATCGATAAGTTGATCGGCGAAAATCTGGAACAACTGTGGATGATTGGGGTCGCATTAGTAGTCGGTGGAATAGCCATGTACGTCGTCGATTGGTTTTTCAGCCGTCGTGTTACGACCGAAAAGCTGGAGCAAATCAATCTGAAACAAGCCATTGCGATTGGCTTGGCTCAGATTCTGGCTGCTGCTTTCCCAGGAACGAGCCGATCGATGGCAACGATTGCGGGCGGACAGGTCATGGGCTTGTCGCGCAGCGCCGCTTTGGAATTCAGTTTCTTTCTGTCGATTCCCGTCATGTTTGCAGCCGCAGGTTTCAAGCTTATGCAGCATCTTGTCAAGGAACCCTTCCCGGCTTTAGAACAATGGACTGCGCTTGGGGCTGGCTTCATCACCAGCTTCCTCGTTGCGTTTGCTGTGATTGCATGGTTCATGGGTTGGGTGCGAAAGCATGGCTTCGCTCCGTTTGCCGTTTACCGAATCATCGTGGGTGCCGCGTTGATCTACTGGTCCTGCGTGTACGGTTGGCGGATCGAACCGCCCGCTTGAGGACGGGATGCATTCACCGGTAGCCCACGTTCCCCATCCGATTCAGAAGGGTTGTAGGTTGCTTCGCTGAGCTGGACTCCTGCTTGCGTCGTCGGGATGATCATTTCTGCACTCATTTCCGCGATGAAAGCCTGAACTTGCCCCCGAGTTTCAAGATGGATGCGAATACCGCCTGGCTTGGTCACGAACCGAACAAGTTCGAATCGTCGCCATTCGTACGGGGAAGGATCGTTCGCCGACACCAATTGGCCGAGCGATTCGCCTCCAGCACTGTCGCAAATCAGCAATCCGCTTTGCGATTCCCCTTTGCCCGATTCGATGCGAACCACACCTTGCAGAAAGACCATCGCACCCATAGGAACATTCAAGGTTGGCGAAGTGACTCGCATCGCAGCCCCCGCGTATCCGCTTGGAATGGGTTGGTTTTGAACCGGCTTGGCGGTCAACATCAGGGTTGGTTTTCCTCCGGGGCCAAGATTACCCACCACGCACTCGCTGGCGACGGTATCGGTCAATCGTCTATCTACATGCCAGCCCGCAGAATAAAACTGATCCGTATTGCTAAAAGGAAAGCCCGGTACTGGAATCGTTTGCCAAGATCTGCCATCCAGTAACTTGGTGAATTCGTAATGCAAGGGCAACGACAATGGGGACGCCACCAGAGGACTGCTCTGGACACTGCTGAACTGAGCCACCCCTTCTTCCCATGCCGTTCTTACGACGCTTTGAGCAATCAAAGTCGCTTGGTCTGCGGATCGAATCGAGGCTGGTAGATTCGCACGTGCAAGATACTGAATCGATTCTCGATGCAGCGACTGGGCACGTCGTATGGTTTCCCATCGAGCATCATTAGGGGGAACTTGCTGAGCCACCAGCGTTTTTTGTGCAAGTTCCAAAACCTGCTCCAAAATTTTATGGTGGGAGTCCACCAAGGAAGTGGAAAGGCTTCCTAACTGCTCCCTTAAATAAGCGACTGGCTTTGGATCGACAACGCTTACGATCTGCTCCACTAAAGCGGGACGCTGGATGGTTAAGACAAGTCCGTTGGGGGTTTCTCGCGGACTAAGCGGTTCAAGCTCACCATTGGTGATTCGAAAGATGCTGCGAGTTTGCCCCGAGTTAGGAAGCGTGATTTGAATCCGTTCGGCCTCGGGTGCAACACTACATATTTGATCCAAGCGTCCTGAAGCCAGAATCAACGCCAATTGACTGTTAGGCGTGTCGATGACAGCCCCCGTATGGTCGGCCGAATCAACCGCAATCGGACGCCATGCTGATTGGCTAGCTCGGATCCACGGGACCAGCAATTCGATCTCTCGGTTGATGCCTGAATACCCCTGACTACGAGCGATCGACGTAACATCCCCCACATCCAAAGGGGCTCCTGAACGGAAAACCCAACCGCGAGTCCCTTGCATCATGCTGCGATACAATTGCATACGAACTTGAAGAAGATCGTAATTGGCGGTGTCTGCCGTCTCGTTTCCAATCGAACGAAAAGCCATTTCCTTTTGAGCCACCCAGTCGGTCGGCATCTGTGTAACGATTGAAGTCAAAGGCATCGATCGACTGGCCATCGGACGCAGGTCTTGTTGCATAATCAAGCTTGCCTCCCGCGACGATTGCACTCGAGTGGGAAGAGTCAACGGTACGGCCAGCCAATCGGTTAAACGACTGTACGAACCGTACATCTCCATCGCCTCGCCAATCATGGGCCTTGCTAACGATTGTGGGAATCGTGTAACGCGCGCGACTCGGGCTCGCGTTTGCTCCAGATGCGATTGGTCTAACGCCATGCCCAACAGCCAGCCTTGCACGTGCTTGTACTCTTTTGCCAAATTCTCCGATGGAATCAATTCGGGTGGAGGAGCGATCACACCCATGCCCGTGCGAATGGCCTGCTCGATCAGCAAAGGGTCGTTGGGGCGATTGGTGATGATGGCGGTGAACCCCAATTCCTTGAGATAATCAAGACTCTCGCCCTGATGCTGGATCCATCGTGGCACCGTCGTTTGAAGCGCTCGAAGCTGTTCTTCAATCGACAAGTTAGAAGAGTCGTTCGGTGGGCCGACTGCTCCTTCTTGCGGAATCGTCAAGGCCGGGTCAACCATCCCTTCCACTTCGAGATCGTCGACTTGTAGCCGAATCGTTCCCGGAAGAGAACTGACGCTGAGCAAGACCGCATCGACATAAGGGTCACGCAGATTAACGTTGGGGCCATACTTCACGCGAAGAAAGCGTACTCGCTTTTCAAATTCGCCCATGATGTTGTCGATGGTGGATGTCGACCAACTTCCACCACCTTCGCTCGGAGTGCCCAAGACGACTTCCACCAACGGGTCTTGGGTTGCCGGGTCGGTGCTGCTTGGGAACACAATGCGGAATCCAATTCGAAGCCCGCTTTGTACGCTTCGGATTCTTAGGGATGCTCGCAGGTCTTGAATGACTGCGGACGGTTGAATAGCATAGGCCAAGTAGGTGTAAGCTCCTTGTCCCACCGTAACCTCCATCGACTCCACGCCTGGTTCAGATTTTGGAATGGGTGAAAGCTGCGCACGAGAATCACTTACCCAAAAACGAAATTTCGGAATAGTCGAGTCAAACGAGTCGTACACCTGGCCATAAGCGGATTGGCAGAATTGCAACGTTGCGAATACGAAAGTCAACCCAAGCGGCCCAAGTGGCCAGGGAGTTGACTTTTTGCAACAAATTGCAAATGAATGGTGGAGTCTAGGAAACATGTTTCGCCAATGAACGACCTTAACCTTAAGTCTCGCTTGTAGCATGACTTAGGTCAGGATTCCAGATCGGTTTGCGTTGCAAAAACGCAACCGACCTTGCCGGTTGGCAAAAACAAACCGATTCGAGCGATTTTCCTAAATCCTTGACTGGCAAAGGTTTAGCGACAATGCTAGAGGCATGATGATCAGATTCGGCACAAAGCCTGCATTACTTGAATCTCATAATCGCCAGCGTCACGATCAGAAAACAAACTTCAATCCACCCCCGAAGGAATACCAGCATGAGCAATGCAGCCCATTCAACCGAAAACATCGTTGTTGATACTCCAAGCGAACTGATCGATCTTCAAAAAGTGATTGAAGCCTTGCCAGCTGCACAACGACTTGCGATCCAACCAGCATTTCAACGAGTTGCTGAAAGCACCAACCGACGCAGAAAGATCCTGCAATTGGTACAAGATTCGATCGGACAACTAAGATTGGACATGAAGTACTTGGTTTTTGATTTGGAAGCAACTCGCCGCGAACGAGACGCCTACCAAGCACAAATCGCGGAACTGACTGGTGAAGGTGGCGAAAACGAAGGCAATTCGCAAGAACAAGAATAAGATGGCTTTTGGTTGACTTCGCAGCAGTTTTCCTCAGTCGCCACTTTGGAACGCTGTTTCTCCGACGCGAAGCGATCTTCTTGGGCTGCTCCGCAGGAATCGCATGATTTCCTGCGGAGCCTATTTCTGCCTGAACCGTATTTTGCTTGGCCGGAAGGATGGGCTTAGTCTATAGTTGTAGAGACGTTTCTTCACCCATTCCTCTGGCTCGATCCCTCTTCTCCGCAATCATTTTTTTCCTCAATGGAATTCACTCCTCGCTCACTGACACAACGAACCGTAGATCTCGAGCTTGCTAGCCAAGATCAGATCGATCGCTTTTGGGGCGAAATTCGATCGAGCGAGATCACGCTCGAAGAGGTGAAGAATCTGCTGCTGCGGAAAGGCATTCTGACCAACTTCCAGCTGGACCGAATGCTCACTGGCGAGCGGCTTGGCTTTTTTTACGGGCATTACAAAGTACTGTACATGATCGGTGCGGGTACCTTCGCCCGGGTCTTCCGAGCGGTCCATCGCGAAACCGGCCGTATCGTCGCAATTAAAGTCCTACGGCGCCGCCACCGCGATCAGTTAGCGGACGTCGAGCAATTTCTGCGAGAAGGCCGAATGGGATTGCAATTGCGCCATCCCAATATCGTGACAATTTTTGAAATTGAAAACGACCCTCGCGCCCCGTACTTGGTAATGGAGTTCGTCGAAGGGGAAACGCTGCGCGAGATTTTGAAGATTCGACACAAGTTCGGCCCTCTCGATTCGCTGAAGTTGGTGCAGGACATTTGTGCGGGACTGGACTTCGCGGCTCAAAAAGGAATTTCGCACCGAGACCTGAAACTATCCAACATACTGGTTCATTCCAGCGGAAGATGCAAATTGGTGGACTTTGGGTTGGCAGCTCTGGCGGATGTTTCGTCCCCCGAGGCGATTGCAGACTGTCCTAGCGCGCGGGCTATCGACTACGCTGCTTTGGAACGAGGGACCTCGGTCCGAAAAGGAGATGTCCGAAGCGATATTTATTTCGTAGGGGTCATTTTTTATAACGTGGTTTCTGGCCGTCAGGCTCTGGTCGACACTCGCGATCGTCTGCAGCGCTTAAGCGTTTCACGATTCCTTGATTTCCCGCCTTTGAACACCATCGAGCCCGGTTTGCCGGATAGCATCTACGCGATCTGCAACAAAGCCCTCGAATTCGATCCCGAAAAGCGTTACCAAACGCCCGGCCAAATGCTCAGCGACATTCAAGCTGCTATCCGCGACTTCGACAAAAAGGAAGATGCACACTCGGATCCATTGCACCGCGTCAACCAAGTGAATGAGGAAGAGGCCAAGGAAGGGCAGGGCAAAACCTTGATGGTGGTTGAGAGCAAGCAAGAGCTCCAAGACATCCTTCGCGAAAAGCTTAAAAAACGCGGCTACAAAGTTCTCATTTATGGCGATCCCGAACGAGCCCTTAGCAAGTTCTCTCCCGACGAATCCCCACCGGCCGATTGTTTGGTTCTGTGTGCACCGGATCTTGGAAATCTTGCCCTCAGTGCATTCAATCAGTTCACGGAACAAGAACACACCAAAAATATCCCGGTCGTGATGTTGGTCGACCCCAAGCAGCAGCATATCATCCGTGGGGCAAAAACAAGTCCACGCCATGTCTTGCTTTCCATGCCTTTGAAGGTGCGTGAACTTCGACAAACACTTTTCCGACTGATCGTGCCCACAACCAGCAATCTCTGATTCGTCTCGCATCCTTATCCTTTCGTCCCGACGAAGCATTCACCATGGAAATCACACATCACGGCGGTCATCAAGGCGTGACTGGTTCGTGTCACGAGCTGCACTTCAAGGAAAACCAATCCGTCCTTATCGACTGTGGCCTGTTTCAAGGGCAAGATGCTCGAGGCCGCGACGGTATGCAAATCGACTTTTCCCTAGACGATGTTCAAGCCCTGATTCTGACTCATGTGCATATCGATCACGTCGGCCGAATCCCTTACCTTCTGGAAGCCGGGTTTAACAAGCCTATTTATTGCACGCGTCCCACGGCCACGATGCTACCGATCATGCTCGAGGATGCCATGCGACTTGGCATCACGAGAAACCGTCGCGCTATCAAGGAGTTTCTGGATGACCTAAAACGATTGGTTCGTCCGATTCCATACGGCAAATGGACCAGTCTGCATAACGGGAAAAGCCATGAAGAATTGACTGTCAAAAAGTCGATGCCCGAATTTCGATTTCAACCTGCAGGACATATTCTTGGTGCTGCTTATGTCGAAATCGACTTCGATGACCAACGCATCGTGTTCAGCGGTGATCTGGGATCGCGTTGCACACCGATCATGAGGGACCCCGT
>JBIKLJ010000316.1:0-4896 GCA_044359895.1 Pirellula sp. | reverse complement strand
CAATAAACTGCCCGTTTAGAAACCGCAAGACTGGAACGATTCGTGGCAAAAAAGCAATCTATCAAAAAGAAGGGTACGGCGAAATCGAACAGATCGAACGCGATCCCCAAGGGCGGTTCCCCTCAGTCCGATTCGATGATCGTTACCGAATCGGATTCGGACGCGTTAGCGCCGAAGTTTATCGTTCTTGGAAATGATCTGCAGGTAAAACAATATCTCAAAGACCACCCGAAGGAAATCCAAGCCAGTCGACGCAAGGCCATGCGGGCTCTCAAGTCATTTCGCAAAGAATTGGAAACGAAAAAGTTCGGCAAGATCAACGGCTTTTCCATCGAGCTATACCACAAGCGTGGCTATGTGGTGATGCCACCGCAGTATGCGATTACAGTGCGAGTTCAGACGAAAACCCCGCACGCACCCCTGCGAGCTGCCATGTCCGTTGTCGATCCGTTTCAAAAGCGCCGCGGCAAAGCTCCGATGGAATTGATTCCAGCCATGCATGAGGGCGTTCGTGTGAAAGTAGTCGAATCCAATCCTCGCTACGCGATGCGCGAAGCCAAACTGGCTTCCTCCGACATCCCCCCGCCAGTGGAGCAAGGCCCATTGACCGGTGGGCATGCGATCAGTCCAGACGGATCTTTGTCGTGGGGCACACTCGGTATCGTTTTTGAACAAAATGATGGAACCGTGTGCGGTATTTCTTGCAAGCATGTCATCGCTTCGGGCCATGCAGACCAACCCGCGTATCAATCGGCAGGCAGAAACGTCGGACGCCGCAAAATGGGCAACGTCAAAAAAAGCGCCATCACCAACCGGGCTGACGTCGCTCTGATCCATCTTCTTGGACCAGCAACCATGGCTGCTGTGCAAGGAGTTCAGAAAGTAACTGACCACGGGATTGACTGGAAAATCTTGGTGAATCCGCGATTTGACTGGAGCTCTGTCGACCAACAGTGGATTCAGCTGTTTGGTGCCCGAACCAAACAAGCGGTGCATGGGAAAATTACGTCGGTATCCGGTTCGGTCGACGTTGATAACCAGACGTTTTATGATCCACTGATGGTTCAGGCGACTCCTCGTTCGGCGGCTATCGTTGACGAAGGAGATAGCGGATCCGCCCTGTTTTTTTGGGACTCGGATCAACATCAACTGGTTTGGATCGGTATTGTATTCGCGATGACAGACGTTCATGAGCTCGTTGCCTGCCGACTTACTTCTGCCTTCAAAGCAGTGGGGATCACAAAAGACATGATTCCTGTTTCGAAACATTGGTGACCGAATGCAAACTTTGTGTACGGCACGTAAAGTGGAGCATCTTCGAAAACAAAGCCTGATTGCCTTGCTGGGGTTTTTCGGGTCGGTGTGGCTTCTCTCCATCCCCTGTCTCGCTCAATCAGAACTGTTCGTATTGCTTCCTGACTTGGGAAGAAAGGATCGTATCACCCTTCGGTTCATGGGTTATCCCGTCCGTCGTGTCAGCAGCCACGGAGCTCCCTGGCTGCAAGCGTTCCGCGAAGCGAACCCGGCGTTCCTCAACACGTACCGGGCTCGACTATCGGCGACACTTCAGCAGATAGAATCGTACGAGGAGCTGGACAGTGGTGAGCAGCAAGATACGGAAGTGGATGAAGAAGATCCAATCGAAGACTTCCTAACGCCACGGTATGTGGTACTGGTTCGCGGTTCGGAAACTTGGATCATTCCGGAGTTCCTGTTTATGGAACATATGGCTCCACGACTGGTCGCAAGAAATGGGGATGTTTTAGCAACACTCACCAAAAACTTTGTTGACACCATGGCGGCCAATATTCGTTTGCTCGATAGCGATTCTCTCTTGCTTCGATACAACACAAACTCAATGCAGATCGATTTGACAATCGACGAAGATTCAGCACTTCGCCCTAACCTAAAAAACATTCTCGATGGATCATTGCTTGGCGAACAAGAAAGTCCCATTCAAGAACCGCGGGTGCTTTTGGCTCGACGAGAATTAGGGGGGGCTTCATTGACGCTCATGGTTGCCAACGAATATGTCACGGTCCAAGGGCTCGCGCCAACAAGGCTTCATGAAAAGCATCGCGAGATTGCGATCGTCGGACGGTTCCCGGTTCTCGATATCGTGAACCTTAACTTATTCTTGGAATCGCTTGATGAATTGGCACCTGCCCAGCCACAGCCGCAAACCGACTGCTGGCTCCCTCTCAAAAAGCGAATGCTTCGGCCCTAAACCGAGTCGCAATCCCCTTTCGGACTGCGTTCTACACAGCCTCCGGAAAATGCTGACGCCCGGCTTGAACAAGGTCGCTTACACATTGTACGGTTCGGCAGATATCTTCATCCGTATGAACAGCCGTCAAAAAGAACCGAAGTCTGGAAGCGTTTTCGGGCACCGCCGGATAAAGGATTGGTTGAGCGTTGATGCCGTGCTTCAACAGCTCCTGCGACATCCAAAGACACATTCTCGAATTGCCAAGAATCACCGGAACGATGGGGGTTAAATCACTGTTACCGGTATTCAGCCCACTGTCGTCGGCAAGCTTAAGAAACAAACTCGCTTGTTCCCGAACCCGTGACACGCGTTCTGGTTCTTTCAATAGCACGCGTATTGCAGTCAAAGCTGCGGCGGCCGAAGCTGGTGGAGCTGCCGTCGAAAATACCATAGACGGAGTAGTGTACTTCAGGTAATCAATCAATGCTCGTCTGCCTGCGATGTATCCCCCACAACTGCCAAGAGCCTTACTGATCGTACCCATCCAAAGATCACCTTCATTCGCCGAAACACCAAAATGCTCACAGATGCCTCGGCCCGTCGGCCCCATGACACCTAGCGAATGCGCTTCATCGACGTAAAGCAATGCCTGGTGACGCTTCTTCACTTCCATGAAATGCGGAAGATTGGGGAAGTCGCCATCCATGCTGTATACACCTTCAATGGCAACCACGACTCGACGGTAATTGCCACGTATATCCGACAACAGGTCATCAAGAAACTTTGCATCGTTATGAGGGAAAGCACGACGCTTCGCGGTCGACATCTTTGCCCCTTGAACAATACTGTTGTGTGCTAAGTCATCATAAAGGATCAGATCCTCTTCATTGAACAAGTGACCAAACAAAGAAGCATTGGTTCCATATCCACTAGGAAAAACGGACGCGGCTTCCGTACCTAAGAAACACGCGAGCTCAACATCTAAATCTTCCAACAGCGTGTTGTTCCCACCCACCAAACGACTCGCTGAAGCACTCGTTCCAAACCGATCAATTGCTTCCTTAGAGGCCATCGTCACTTGGTCATCTTGTGCCATTCCCAGATAATCGAAGCTGGTAAAGCTGACCACGTTACGGCCTGCAATGGTGGAGCTAGCACCTTGAACTGATTCGTTAGCTCGGAAAAAGGGGAGCTGTACGCCGGCCGACTCCATCCCCGCAACACGATTTGCGAACTGAACGATCTCTGGGAAAAGCGAAACATCGTTGGACTCCGAAGCTATCGCCGTTGGACTAGCCTTGTTCTTCATGACCGAAGGGGCATCGCTAGAGACGACAACAGCAGCAGCCTCACTCACGGGGACCGCCGACACGGCTTGCGGGTCTAGCTGAAACTCAATCAGTTCAACCAAGTCCTGGATTGTTTCTAAATCGTATAACGACTCCTCATCGAATCGGATTTTGAACTGCTGTTCGATTCCGTTCACCACGTCCATACGAGCCAATGAATCAAGCCCTGCATCCGCAAGCTCTGTATCAATGGTCAAGGAGTTGGCCATCCCAGGCGGGGCCGCGTTGCGAACCTGCTCGAACACAGATTCAATGATACTGTTCTTGGATACGGGAAGACGTTCTGTCCATGTCGGCATCTGAAACCTTAAAACCTTAAAACAGAGCTCTTCTAAAAATTCGGCTTACGCAACCCTGGAAGACTAAATGTCTAGGAACAATCCCGATCCAAAGTAGCCTGGAATCGTAACCAGGGCCGTAAATAATGGCAAGCTTTCTCACCTATCCCCAATACGGATTCCCTGCAAAAACCATTCACCGCGGTAATTGTATGCGGTTCAAGTTACCCTCTAGGAAGAATCCGAAACAGGTTGACTTGCTGATAAGTCAATCACTGTGTGAGACCGTATTTCTGAATTTGATCGAGGCGAAAGGCGATGGAGTCCCGTTGGTTTTTGGCTCAGCGAGGGCGACTCCATTACTGCAATGGTATCGATGGCTGGATCCCAAGCGGATCGCGAGTAAACTCGTCACCGTATTTTGAGAAGCCGTTGCCAAAACCGCCGTGGCTAAGAAAGAACTGTCCGTTTTCGACTCCCATAAATCGGTCAAAGCGGTCTGACTTTCCCGTTGGGTCATGGCTGAAGCGGGCACGCGTTAATTCCGTCCATTTGCCTGCTGAAGATAGGATCCATTGATTGCCATACAAGGCTTTGCGCAAACGATCTCCATTGTTGCCGCCAAAATTTTCGCTAAAGCCGTGAAGGCCCTTAAGCCATCCTCCTTCCTTAGGAGCCTTCCAAGAAGAAATCAGCATCCAGTCCTGCTGTTCGGGATGGAACCAATAGCCGGCAAACGTGGTAAATGTTTTATCGGCAGGTTGAGCTGTCACCACGAACCGCTGCTTTTCACCCGTTTTCCAAAGATACTTCAGGTGACTATGGCCCCCGGTTCCTTCGTTCCCAAAGTCGCCAGTGTAAACACCCTTCCCTTTTCCTATGAGCTTCACTCGGTTTTCGCTTTCGACCTTCTTGCGATCGACCGCTTCATCGCCGCTGTCCCATACACTGAAAATGATTCTTCGCTCGATGGGACTGTTTACTTGCATTCCAAAGTACCCTCGGTGCCAACCGCATGCCATATAAAAGGTGGTTGTGGGATCTTCGATGGCGGTGACTT
>JBIKLJ010000315.1:0-4899 GCA_044359895.1 Pirellula sp. | reverse complement strand
CGACCAGTACGAGCGAGAAACGAGACGAGGTAGTGGTTCCGTCGAGCACGACTTCTTCCTCCTCCAAGAGCGAAGTCGATTCGAAGCTCCAAAGCTTGGATGAGTACTTCGCGTCGATTTGGCGTCAGCTCTAGCAATTAGATCTAAGAGAGCAAGAGAGCAATTCAGGACGGCTCCAACGTATAGCGTGATGGGGCCGTTTTGGCATTTTGAAGAGGATTGGTTTGTTAAGCGGAAATTCTCCATCAAGTGAGGTTGTTTTGCGGAAGCTGCCAAAGAGAAAACAAAGATTAGCGTGGATAGAGCGACTAGAGTCTCGGTGCCTTTTTGCAACGGATCCGTTTTCAGTAGTCGTTTTGCCTGATACGCAGTTTTATTCTCAGTCCTATCCTGATACGTTTATCTCACAGACTCAATGGGTCGTTGACAATCGAGCGAATCGGAACATCGCTTTCGTTTCGCATCTGGGCGATATCGTTCAAAGCGGTGAGTCGGGCTCAACGCAAAACCAGACCCAATGGCAGCGAGCGGATGCTGCTCTTGATCGATTAGATGGTAATCTGTCGGTTCAACCGGACGGAGTTGTTCCGTATTCCGTGGTCCTTGGCAACCATGACTATCGTGTTGTGTCGGACAAGACCAGCGGAACGACTCGTTATCAAGAGTTTTTTGGCCCCAATCGATATCTTGGCCGAAGTTGGTATTTAGAAGATTCAAGTTTCCCTGGGGCTCATGCACAAATTTTCTCTGGGGGGGGATATCGGTTTTTGAATCTCACCCTTCAATTCGAACCGACAGATGCGGATTTGGCTTGGGCGCAGGCCATGATTGAACGACATCCTGGGATGCCGACTATTTTGAATACGCATTCCTATTTGAACCCAAGTTCGCGCAGAAGGCAGGCGACAGTCACAGGAAATTCAGGAGGTGTGCTGAATCCAGGCAATTCGGGCGAGCAGGTCTTTCAAAAGCTGGTCTACCTTAACCCGCAAATCTTCCTGGTGATGAATGGCCATTTCAGCGGAGAGTACAGTCAAGTTTCGACGAATGTTGCTGGCCAGGAAGTTTTTGAATTGGTAGTTGATTATCAAAGTCGCCAAAACGGCGGGGACGGTTGGATGAGATTGATGTCGTTCCGCCCGGACGATAATCGAATTGATGTCCAAACGTATTCGCCGACTCGCAATGAATTTGAAACCGATTCGGATAGTCAATTTTCCCTTTCCTTAGATTTCCTGGAACGCTTCGGTGCACCACTTCCTTCAGGTGATCAGGAAGTGCTATTTCAGACTGGTCGGGTTGTCGGCGGCGGAATTTATACGGGAACAATCGACACTCAACTTCGACAAGCGAACCCGTCAACATCTTACGGCACCAGCACTACAGCTCTTTTAGTAGATGCAAGCGATGTCGGATCCAACAACGCAAGCCAGGTTCTTCTGCAGTATTCGAATATCTTTGGAGTCGGCTCGAACCAGATTCCGCTTGGAGCTCAGATTTTGGATGCGACTTTGATTGTCGATTCCACCAATCCCGGCGCTGGAGGGAATTTCCACAGAATGCTCTCCCCATGGACCAATACCTCTACATGGAATTCTATGGGAAGTGGCATCCAGGCGAACAATATTGAAAGTTTGATTGGCCCCAGCACATCCGTAGGTAGTGCTGCTCTCAGTCCATTGGTTCCTATCGACAGAAACCTTGAAATCGATGTAACTCAGGATTTGCGAGATTGGGCCAGTGGCGTGGCGAACCATGGGTGGGCGATTTTACCGTGGGCCAATGGATCAGACGGTTGGGCGTTCTCGCCTTCGGAAATAACCAATCAGCTTCTTCGCCCTCGTTTACGTGTTCACTGGATTCCGCCGTCGGGACTGAATGCGGTTCCAGTCCTAGGCGGCAGTACATCTGCGTTAACCTATGTCGAAGACAGCAATCCAATTCCACTGTATGGCGATGCATCCGTGATGGACCCCGATTCGAACCAATTGGATGCGGGCACAATTCAGGTCGACATCACAAGCAACGCGGATGTGGATGATCGCATTGAGATTTTGGATCAGGGCATGTTGGCTGGGCAGATTGGTGTCTTGGGAAATAGTGTCTTTTTTGGTGGCATGAACATTGGCATGTTGGGTGGCGGCATCGGCTTAACTGGTTTTTCCGTCCAACTGAATGCCAACGCAACATTGTCAGCCACTCAAGCATTACTGAGAAACATTCACTTCCGAAACAATTCGAATTCCCCGTCGACTTCAGACAAGAAAATTCGTTTGCGTTTGTTTGACGGAGATGGAGGCGTCAGCAATTCGCTCAATCGGCTGATATCGATCTCACCGACCAACGATGTACCTGTGGTCCAAATCCCTGATCGAGACATAACCTATGCCGTCGGAGGTGAAGCAGTACCGCTTTCGATTTCCGGTGTCGTTGAAGATGTCGATTCGACAAGCCTCCAGGGAGGCCAAATGACAATTGCATTTCTCAGTAACGGCTCGCCCGCTGACACGCTGTTCGTTCGAAACGTAGGAACGGGGGTGGGGCAAGTCGGTGTCAATGGAAATTCCGTCACGGTGAGTGGGGCGATTGTCGGCTCAATCGCTGGCGGTACTTTCGGTAGTCCGTTGACCATTACTTGGAATAGTTTGTCATCTCCCGATGTTGCAACACGAGTACTGCGAGCCATAGCGTTCTCGACCACAAGCCAACGATTGGCCCCCGAGCCAAGAAGCGTTCAATTGCAGGCAACGGATGGTCAGGGAGGGACCAGTCAAAGCACCTTGATTACCATAATGCAGTCGCAGGTTCGAAGTGTGGCATTTCAGCAAGGTGTGGACCATGGAAGCGGTGTCTATAACGGAGTAGGTGATATCCAACTTTCGCAGTCCAACCCTAGCATCGCGTACCCAGCTGGTGCCAATGCGATGGATGGACTATTGGTTGATTTTGACTCAGGCACCGCTAACTCCCAAGTCTTGTTGCGATTCGACTCCATTTTCGGTAATGAAGCAGGCAAGATTCCGTTGGGATCCAAGATTCTGGATGCAAGACTAGTTCTAAAGACAAACAATCCTGGTGACGGGGCTCGATTCCATCGAATGCGAACAGGGTGGAATAGTTTGAACGAGACATGGTCTTCGTTTGGAAACAACGCAACTCCACGCAACGGGACAGGTGGAGTTCAGCCGAACGATTCAGAAGCAAATCTCGCATATGATTCTCAAGTCGGCAATAGTCAGGGGAATGGAGATGCATCGGCTGGCCTAACTATGATTGGAGTACTTGCCGATGTTCAAGCTTGGTCTTTAGGGGAACAAAATCATGGCTGGGCGATCATAGGATGGGATGGCCAGACAAACGGCTGGGCCTTTAGTCCCTCTGAATCATCCGTGGAAGCCGATCGTCCGAAATTAGAAATAGACTGGGTTCCGGCGGATATCACCTCCACTGGCTTTCGCCAAGGTGAGAATGGATATAGTGGCGTTGTAGACACTCGCTTGCAGCAAGACTTTCCAAATACTCCAGGTTCGACAGCTTTAGTGATTGAGTCGGATTATAACAGTCCCGATCCGAATAACTCAGCGAGCGTACTGGCGGATCAGTCCCAAGCACTTTTGCGATTCAACAGCATTTTTGGAAACGGGCCCGGCCAAGTTCCTAGTGGAGCATTCATTCATGCAGCTTCACTGACACTGGCAAGCCTCGCGAGTGATTCACCAGGAGATGGAGGCCAGATCTTCAGAATGATTAGTCCCTGGCAGGAATCAGCAACATGGAACAGTTTCAGTAACGGAATTCAAGCTGATGATTTAGAAGCGTCATCGACTCAGACTACCGCCGCAGGCGATTCCAATCTCGAGATTGGCATCGAAGGAGGATGGAATCAGTTCGATGTTACCAGCGATTTACGAGAATGGAACAATGGCAACCAAAACAACTATGGTTGGGCCATTTTGCCCTGGAATCGAGGGGCCAACGCCTGGGGCATTCAGTCCTCGGAATCGGCGTCGTTACGCGAACGACCGAAGTTGCAGGTCTTCTACACACCCGTCGGCATTGCCGTAGTTCCCTCCAATGAAAACACAACATCGGAATCAGGGCTACAATCCTCTTTCTCCGTGGTCTTAAACACTCCTCCCAAATCCAACGTAACAATTGCTCTACGTTCGAGCGACCCGACGGAGGGTCAACCCAATGTGTCGTCTATCACTTTCACGCCATACAACTGGGATGTAGCTCAGGTTATTCAGGTTTCGGGAAGAGATGATAACTTGGTGGACGGTGATGTCTCCTATTCCATCATCACAGAACCTGTGACAAGCGATGACCCGAACTATGCCGGCTTCAACGCAATCGATGTTTCCATGGTCAATGTCGATAATGATGTCCTAGTTACTCCAACAGTCGTTGTATCGTCCGGAAATGTAATCTATTCAAGCTCCGCATACGAACCGTCAGCAACCATCACTGGCAATAACGATCCGATGCCAATCTTGTCCTTCGTTTTCTACAGCGATGCGGCCGGAACAACCGTGATCGATGCCCCTGAAAATGTGGGTACCTACTTCGTTCGAGCACGCTCGGCCGCTAACGCAGGCAACAACGCTGCTCAATCCGCTATCGCAACCTTTGACATCACTCCGTTTGCTCTGACCGCATCCGGAACGGCCGCGAACAAAGTGTACGATGCTCTGGATGGTGCCGCGGTGACGATCAGTCTTGATGGGGTCTTCTCCGGCGATACCGTTACAGGTTCTGCTTCGGGTACCTTCGCTGATAAGAACGTCGGAACGGGCAAAGCCGTGACCGTTGGTACGGTCACGTTGTCGGGTACTGACTTTGCCAACTACTCGGTCGGCTCCGCTGCGAACACGACCGCGGACATTACTCCAGTTCTTC
>JBIKLJ010000314.1:0-4934 GCA_044359895.1 Pirellula sp. | reverse complement strand
TTCTCGGCGATTTACGCTCCGGTTGTTTTCAACGTCGCTACGAGCCGTGGGTTTCAAGCAGCAGACGCTGACAACTTGGTCCAAGAAGTTTTTATGGCGGTTGCCGCTTCGGTTGCCAATTGGCTCCAGCGGGATGACCGAGGCAGTTTCCGTGCCTGGCTATTGCGGATCGCTCGTAATGCCTCGGTCGACAAGAGTGTAGACGATCGGCCAAAGTCGGCTGCGTGCGTAGCAAGACTGTTGCAACAGTGTCTTGCTCATATCGAACAACCTCTTTCGGTGTCACTTCCGAACGAGTTACGCAATCTCCAAGTGACATCTTCTCCAAAGAGCAAGAGGAATATTTTTATGTTGATTTCGATATCGTCGATGACTGCATTTTTAGCTTGGGCGATGCTGGGCTTACTGACGGATGATCCGGTGCAATCGGACCAAGTCAGAAACGCTCTTACTCAAGGGACTCCAAACGCGGCAGCGAAAATGAAAGGTTCCACGTCGGTCGCTGGATACAAGATTGCGCTCGAGGGTGTTGGTGAACTCGGAGATATCAGTGAGCGGGTAATAAAGTTTCGCCCGAAAATGAATACACCAACTGCACCCCAAGACTCTTTCAACTTTTCTTCCGATCAGTTTGCAACGGGCCAAACATTTGGCAATGGCAATGGTAATGGAATCGGCGGTGCAACAGGTGGTTCTGGTGCGGCAACGGCTGGTGGAGGCGGAGGCGGTTTTACCAGCGGTGGCGGATCTGGGTTTGGAAATACCTTCACAAAACCAACCTATGGGATTGCGTTGAAGATCACCGAAGAAGCCGCGAAAGGGAAACGCGACAAGAACCGCTATACACAGCTTGGCTCAGCCGTCAAAATTGTTGAATTGGACGGTACCGTGGAAGAAGCCAAAGACTCTGGCCCTATTAGCGCAACATGGCCCAAATTTGATAGCCAGTTTCCTGGAACGTTAGGCTTGTATGTTCCTCGTCAGAAGGGCCTCGAAGTACCACTGAAAGAAATTCAGGGTGAACTCAAAATCACAACGGGCCGACGCATAGAAGCGCTCTTCGCAGGAGCTCGGCCCCAAAAGAAGAAAGTGGATGGTGAAGAGTTCGCAATCAAGTCGATCGACGAAAATCCTGAAGGATTAACCGTGGTCGTATCGTTCCCTCCAACCACTGCTATGAAGAATGCAAAGAACATATTCGAGCGAATGCAGGTCATGATGACATCGATGAACTGTTACGAACTGGAGATCGAAGACAAAGAAGGAAACGTCTACATACCAACCGGCGCATCTGCGACGGGCAATGGGGGAGGAAGTTCGCAAAGCTTTAGCTTCAATGGCAATACACAAAAACGCTCTTCGCAGTCATCCGAACCCGAGCTATCGACGGTAGCGTTTCGATTCAAACCGCTTTCAGGTTACTCCATTAAGAATATAACCGCCCGAGTCGTGGAAGCCGATGGCGAACCGGAGACGGTGCCTTTTACGATCGAAGTTCAATCGGAGTAAGCATTAATCAGTCTCGCGTAGGCCGTAACAAGCCCGCTTTTGGGGCGCAGTTACGGCAATGCGTTTAAGCAAACATTAAGACATATCAAAAGATACGCTGAATGTGAATGCGCCTTCATGCCGTAACTGCGCTAGCGCTTGTTACGGCCTACGGTTTTACGGCCTACGGTATGTTACGGCGTTGCACGCTTGATCTCAACATCGTTTTTCTGAGGTGTGCCAGGTGTGCTACGGCCGTCGCGGATGTACTTTTCTAGAAGCCCTTTCAGTTCCGCCACCAGCTCGGGCTTTTGTTCGTACTGATTGTATCGCTGTGCAAGGTCCTCGCGAACGTTAAAGAGCTCTCCCGGTTTTGAGTGCACGGTATAGCCACGCTCCTTTTTGAGCCACTCGGGTTCACCGTTGCCTCCATTGTCGTCACCGCTGGGTGCATCGATAAGGACCCAATCCCCTTTACGAATGGCAAACTTGCCTCGTGCACTATGATGCACCGTTGCTTCTCGAATCGGTGTGGTACGCTTCTCACCAAGGAATGCGGGTAACATATTAACGCTGTCCTCTGCGGCATAGTCCGGCAGACCATGCTGCAGGATCGCGGCCACCGTTGCCATGAAATCGACATGGCATATCGTTTCGTCGCTAACGGTTCCCGATGGAATCTTTCCTGGCCATCGAGCCATAAACGGAACACGATGCCCACCTTCCCATGCATCGCGCTTGGCACCGCGAAGGTCTCCCGAGCTGCGATGCCCGAACTGCACGACTCGATCGTAAGCGCCCGGTCTTACTTCGCCTGTGATTTCAGCTCCGTTATCACTGGTAAAGATGACAAGCGTATTGTCGGCAACTCCTGCACGATCGAGTGCATCAAGCACTTGTCCGACACTCCAGTCCGTCTGATGAACAAAGTCACCATAAGATCCGACTTGTGTCTTACCGACAAAATCAGCAGATGGCACAACTGGGTAATGGGGTGAAGTCAGCGCGAAGTAAAGGAAGAATGGCTTCTTGGTTTGCGCTGTTTCTTCAACCCAGTTCACGGCATGGGTAGTAAGGCCCGGTAGAATATCCTCCAGCTTCCACCCTGGCACCATCGGGCCAGGGATATTGAAGAGGCCGCCCTGACTGGGCACCGATGGAAAACCGACGGTTCGATCGTTATGGATGAAACAGTAGGGAGGGTAGTTCGGGACGATGGTCCCAAAGTAATGATCAAAACCTCGAGCAAGCGGCCCATCGCTAATAGGCTTGGTAAAGTCGACATTACTGAGGGGGTTCTTCGCTCCACCCATAGGCGGCTTGCCATCGTTCGTGGCATAGTTTTGCCCTAAATGCCACTTGCCAATACAAGCGGTGGCATAACCATGTTGCTGAAGCATTTTTCCGACCGTCAATCGGTCTGCTGCGATAAGTGGTTTATCCCAAGGGCCGAGAACGTTGCGTTGCAATCGCGTGCGCCACGCATAACGACCTGTTAGCAGAGCGTAACGAGTCGGAGTGCAGACGGATGATGGCGAATGGGCGTCGGTAAATCGCAATCCTTGACTTGCCAGCTGATCCAATCGTGGCGTAGGAATCTTGGACTCCCGGTTGTAACAACCGAGATCACCATAACCTAGATCGTCTGCGAGAATGTAGACGATGTTGGGCTTGTCTGCAGCTTGGTTCGTATCCGCCATCACAACGCAACACAAAAAAATCGCTGCAATGCTGCTCACGTTTCCGAAATACATAGTCGCACCAAGTTTGCTAATTGAATTCATTTTCATTCCTGTCCTAATTCCACAGAATAAATCCTAACCTACCATCACAACCCCACTGCCGTAACTGCGCTAGCGCTTGTTACGGCCTACAGTTGGTCTCGCGTAGGCCGTAACAAGCCAGCTTTGGGGCGCGGTTACGGCAATGCTGCTGGCACGCCCCACAGCTTCTCTAACAAGTGATGCATCTCAGGGTCATGCCGAAGAAGCTGCTCGCGAGTAAAAGGGAAGAAATCGTTCCGAAAGAAGTACGCTTCGGTCGCCTCAGCGAAATACTCCATCGCATTGGTCATTGCGTAAGCCCTTTCGAATATGCCGGGCTTGCCGTTACCAAAAGTGCGTTCGACACGATCATATTTTCCACTTTGCTTAGCTCGTGTGAATGCCGCGTGGATTTCTGCATTGTCAAAACCGTCTGGCAGTGATCGAAAATGATACGCATGAGCCAATTCGTGCAGTGCGAAGTTTGGCATTCTTTGCATCTCCGCTTCGAAATCATGAACACCGGAAAACTCGACTCCTTGCGCCATCGCAGGGTCGCGGCCGTTGTCTCGCAACCAAAGAGCCCCTGGATGAAACTCCGCTCCACTTTGCCCCTCCTTGTAGGACGGCGAAAAATAGAGCGGAACCTTCTTCAGCTCAGCTACCGCTTCCGTGGGTACATCTTGCACGATTTCATCTAGCATTTTCTTCAGACCTTTGATCGCTTTCTCGGTATCGTCAGCTTCGTTCTCAAGAAGCTTCCTCGCGATGTGAACTTGCCAGCCTGAAATGTCGCGAGTCTCGCGCTCGATCGGTTTCGAGTTTTCAATTCGCGAACTCGTTGCTGGTGTATCTTCCGCTTGCGTCCGAATGCAAAGAGGTGGCATACCTAGCATGTAGGCCAATACGACTACCTTTACTCTAAAATCCCACGCAACTTTGTTCATCAAGTTTTCCAATTGGCAAGAGATGGTTTCACCCCAATCGAAGACGGCTCGTTCGTGGCGACTCCGACAAGTTTAACTAAACTTTCGGACGTAGACAGCGAGGTTTTGATAGTTGGGTTGCGATACTTGCTGGGTGCGTAAATCGCTTCTCTTTCACTTTCCGTCAGGGCTCAGGAGGGGCGTGCGTGAAAAATATCTTCCTACGGTTCCAATCTGAAGACGAGAATGTGGCCATGCCTGTTCGGAGCCACTGGTTTTCCATGGATCGCGCGGGTAAACTCGCGGCGTTAGCCTCCACGCCCGCAACAACGTTCCGCAAGTTAGCGTTTCAATATATGGCCAAAAAGAAGACTGTTTCCGAGAATCCCTCTGCGACGAAGGCAACAACCAAGAAAACGCCTGCCAAAGACGAGAAAGGCTTCGAAGAATCACTCTGGGATTCCGCCAACCGGCTGCGTGGTAGCGTCGAATCGTCGGAATACAAACACGTTGTCCTGAGCCTGATCTTTCTGAAATTCGTTTCGGACAAATTCGAAGAGCGCAAAGCAGCGTTGATCGCCCAAGGCAAGCAGGCGTACACCGACATGGTCGAGTTCTACACAATGCAGAACGTCTTCTATCTTCCCGAAACATCGCGGTGGAGCCACATTCAGCAGCACGCCAAACAGGACGACATCGCCATCAAAATTGACTCGGCGTTGGCTCAAGTCGAAAAGAGCAACGCGTCGCTCAAGGG
>JBIKLJ010000110.1:0-16948 GCA_044359895.1 Pirellula sp. | reverse complement strand
TGGGTCATACTGATGGGAAGCCAACCTTTCATTACGCCTACAGCGATTTACTTATGGACATTGTACCCGTTGACCAACTCATTTCCAAGAAATGCTTGCCGTGCGAAGGGGGCGTGGATGCATGTACCGTCGAATACTCGCAATCGCAAATCCGGCTTATGCCGACATGGACTGTGATGGATTTTGGGAAATCCATCGCTCGTTCGATTCGTTTCAAAAACTTCGTCGAGGCGATTTCTTGTCTGAATCAAATTGGGGACTTGGCCGAAGCGGAAGCTCATCATCCCGATCTTCATCTAACGGGGTACCGCAATTTGAAAGTCGAGCTGACCACTCATGCGATTGGCGGACTGAGCGAGAATGATTTTATTTTGGCTGCCAAAATCGACTTGTTGGTTGCTGACCGTTTCCCCACTGCCAAGCACGTGACCGCCGAGTGAACACCGATCTTCAAAACGAGCCGAAAAGCTTGATCGAGTGCCAGGGAGTTTCGCTTGCATTCAGGAATGGCAAAGCGAGCCAGCAGGTTCTTCGCGCTTTGGACCTGAAGGTAACAGAGGGCCAGATCGTCACCTTGCTGGGGCCCAGCGGATGTGGAAAGAGCACTTTGCTTCGCGTTATCGCTGGGTTGATCGATTGCGATTCTGGGAGCGTCACGATCCGTGGTTCTGATGTATCCAAAAAGATGCCGATGCAGGTCCGACATGAAATTTCCTTTGTGTTCCAAGAATCCGCTTTGTTGCCGTGGCGGACGGTTTGGCAGAACGTTGTTTTGCCGCTAGAGATTCGCGGCCAGCTTTATGAGAGGAGTTGTCGATCTCGTTGCGAGGAGTTGCTGGAGATCGTTGGGTTTACAAAGTCCGATTGGAACAAATTGCCGTCTCAGTTATCGGGGGGGATGAAAATGCGCGCGTCGATAGCTCGCGCTATGTCCACAGCCCCTAAGGTCTTGTTGTTGGACGAGCCGTTTGCGGCTCTTGACGATATCCTGCGTGCCAAGTTGAACGACCTGCTTCTTACCATTTCGGCACAGCGACAATGCACCATGTTGTTCGTGACCCATAACATTGCAGAAGCTATTTATCTTAGCAATGAGATTGCGATTATGAGTCGAGGCATGATTGCGCAGACGTTGGACGTGCCTTTTGGTTTTCCACGCGATGAAAAGTTACGCAGTAGCAGCCATTTTGCTGCCTACTATGGCATTGTGGCTGAAGGACTGATTGCGAGCGCCCTGGCAACGCAAGCCACCGAGAAAGGAATTGCATGAAACCGTTCTCTCAGAAGTTGGCAACCATCGCTTCCCCGTTCTTGTTGTTTGTTTTGGTTGCGATCGTATGGCACATAGTCGTCCAAGTTTTTTCTATTCCCAAGATTATTTTGCCAAGTCCGCTTGCGGTCGTGCAAGCTCTATGGGAAGAGAAGTGGATATTGCTGGGCGCAAGCTGGATCACCTTGAAGGCCGCCGCGGTAGGGCTTGTATGCAGCGCGATCTTTGGCAGCTTGATTGCGGTTTTGTTTAGCCAGTCGTCACTGCTACGCGTTGCGTTGTATCCGTACGTCATTTTCCTTCAGACAGTCCCGATTGTTGCGATCGCGCCATTGCTGATCATTTGGTCCGGCAATAACTTTCGAACGATCGTCTTGGTGGCTGTCATCATCAGTATCTTCCCGGTCATTTCGAATGTGACGAGCGGTCTGCTTTCGATCCATGAAAACTTGCGGGACTTGTTTCGGATGCAAGGCGCCACTCGATGGCAGATGCTGATCAAGCTTCGAATTCCGTCAGCCCTGCCGCAGCTTATTCTAGGACTGCGTGTCAGCAGTGGCCTGTCGGTGATTGGTGCCATCGTTGCCGAGTTCTTTGTTGGCAACAGTGGCGAATATGATGGCTTGGGCACGATCATGACAGCTCGTCAGGCTCTTTTAAGAACACCCGAGCTGATGGCTGCCTTGATCGCATGCACTCTTTTGGGGATCGCTCTGTTTGCGTTGGTCAACTTGCTAGGGGCAACGGTTTTAGGAAGATGGACCAAAACGGATGGTTTTGAGAGCGAATGAGATGCGTTGCGGCAGTGGCTGGGCGACTTTAATTCGGCAGAAATTGTTTGGCAACTTGTTCGGCGGTTTGCTTGGCTCCGCGAACGCATTGGGGGATACCAACACCTTCAAATGCATTGCCTATGAGTTTCAGACCAGGAATTTCAAGCAGCAGGTCGCGGATTGATTTTACGAGAGCGTTATGTCCTACGAGGTATTGCGGCATAGCCTCGTTCCATCGAACCAGGGACTGCCATCGAGGCAGACTGCTAACCCCCAGTAGTTCCTTGACCTCTTTTCGGGCAATCGCGAGCAATTGATCGTCGGATTTTTCCATCAATTCGGGGCGAACGGCTCCTCCCATAAAAACGCGAAGCAACACCATGTCCTCGGGGCATCGTCCGTCGTACTTCTCGCTGGACAGACTGATCGCCAAGACATCGCGATTTTCAATTTTCGGCACAACAATTCCAAAGCATAAAGCTTCGGTTCGAATCTCATGGCGCGGTACCGCTAATACGGCGATGGCGGAAGATGCGTACGGAATTCGCTCGAGCAGATTCGCCAGTTTGGGTTTTAGTTTCTGCAATAATGCTGCCGATCGATGACTGGGCAAAGCTAGGATCAGCGAGTCGAAGGCCTCTCGGGGAAGTGGCTGAGATTGAGGATCCAGCTTGGTCGATAGCGTCCAACGTTGATCTTCGAGCTGTTTGATTTCCGTTATCGATTGGTTGAGATAGATATTTGCGTTTAATCGATCACGAATTGCGTTCAACCACCAACTCATGCCTTGCTTGGGAGCTAAGAATTGATCGTACCGTGCGCCTGTAGCTTGTCTTGCCGAACGTTCGGCAGCTTCTTGGTTCTTCTGTTTCGCGATCGCTCCTCGAATAAGCCCGCCATGTTCGCGTTCCATTGCAACGAACTGTGGCATTGCGGCTTGCATGCTCAATGTTTCCGATCTCGCCGTGAAAATCCCACCGACAATTGGTTCAACAAGTCGTTCAAAACATTCCCTTCCCAGCCGTCGAATTGCGAACGACTCGACACTTTCATCGGCGGCGGATTCGCGTCGCTTCACAAAGTACTCCGCAGCCATTCGCAACTTTCCTTGCAGGCTGAGCGCGCGCGTTTTCACGATGCTGGAGATGCGAGTCGGTTGCATCAAAGAGAAGCCATTGGGAATTGGGACGACTCTGCCGTCTCGAACGACTTGTGCAAGTCGATGGTCGGGCTTGGGCGAAATGAATTCGTCGCGCAGCCCCATTTCGTCGACCATTTGAAGCGCATCTGGCATTAATGTGGCAAAATTATCGGCGCCCTTTTCAATCAAGAAAGGATCGGTGTGAACCGTTTGGATCACGCCCCCTACTTGATCGCCAGCCTCAAATAGGTGGATAGAAGCGTCAGGAAGTAGCTTTTGCAAGTACCAAGCTGTTGATAAGCCGCTGATTCCCGCCCCGACGATGGCGATCTTGGGAATGTCTTTTGAGGATAAATCCATTGACTCAGTTTTGGCGGGAGGAAATATAGACGATCAATCATCTACGGGTTTCGTTCTAGTGTACATCGAATCAGCAGCTCTTGCTGAGCTCGTTCTTCCAAAACAGGGCTCCGTTTTCACAATAGTGGGTTCGCACGTACAATAGTCTCCAGCGTAGTCGCAGTAGACACTTCCCGTACAAGGGACCAAACGAATCCATCTTCCTAAAAATGCAGATATGCCTCCAGCAGACTCGTCGGACAACCCAGACCCAATGATCAACCCAGATCAATCGACCAGCTCGGCGCAAGCGATGGATTCGAAGCAAGCGTTGGGAAGCGTCATCATTTACACGGACGGTGCAGCGGAACCGAACCCCGGGCCGGGTGGCTACGGAGTGGTAATGCTTGCCGGAAAGCATCGCAAGGAATTGTCGGGAGGCTTTCGACGCACGACTAACAACCGAATGGAGTTGATGGGGGTTATTGTTGGTCTTGAAGCCCTAACGAAACGATGTCGTGTCACTCTTTTTAGCGACTCCAAATACGTTGTCGATTCCGTGGAACGTGGTTCTGTGCATCGTTGGAAGAAGAATAATTGGTTTCGGACTAAGACTGACAAAGCTAAAAATGCAGATCTTTGGGCAAGATTTTTGGATGTCTTTGAGAAGCATGTCGTCAAGTTCAAATGGGTCAAAGGGCATGCTGGTGTGCCCGAGAACGAACGATGCGATGAATTAGCGGTGGCAGCAGCCCAGTCAGGCGATCTATCACCGGATGTTGGTTATATTTCAGAGAAATTTTTGTGCGATGATGAGGTGCCGTTGGTAGATGGCCTAGATGAGGTCGGCAAGTGCAAAGTGGTCGTAGACGAAGCCAGCCGGGAAGCACCCGGAACGGCTGTGCATTCGGCCACTAAACGCCCCGTAAGTAGCGGAACTGTCCATAAAGAAGCTGGGGAACCCTGTCGAAAATGTGGAGTAGCTTTAGTAAAAAAGCCAACGAAACCCAAATCGCCGAAGCCCGGTCAGACCTATTTTTACGAATGGTATCTTTCGTGCCCAGGATGCAGCACGATGTATTTGGTTGAAAATGCAAAAAGGAGTTTGTAGTGTATTGAATGGGCGAATGCCAAGATTGCCCCTGCATTTCGCCAGCGTAGAGGTAAATCATCAGCTAAAAGATTCCGAATTCACCAACCAAGCCTGAATTATGAACTCCGGGATGACTGAATCGAAAGTATTGGGCACTGTCGCTCCAATAAGCAAAAAAGCCAATCGGCAACTTGTTTGGTGGGGAGACATTGCTGCGATTCTCTTTTTGGGGATCTCGATATTGTCTGCAAGCATGCTGTTGCAAAATTGGTTTACCACCGCCGATCGCGGTATGTTCTTTTTGCTTATTTCCGCAGGCTTGATTTATGCGTTGTCGCGTTCCAAATGGCAAGGAACAGAAAACGGCGGTAGGACAAAATGGGTGATTCTGCTTTGGACAATCTCAACAGGTTGTTTGGTTTGGGGATTGCTTGCTCAAAGTACTCTTGGTTTAGCCTGTACGATTTTTTTTACGATTCTTGGTTGGTGTGTCGGACGCATTCGGGGGGAGTCCGCAACGTTTGGTATTCGACTGGCGTTAGTTGCATCGGCTCCCGCGTTTGTACCTTATTTAGAAAAGAGCGGGCTTTTCACATCGCTTCGTGATTTTACCATCGTCTTAACATCAAGCCTTTCAGACCTTTTTCTCATTCCGCACGCCAAGGATGGAAACCAACTAATTTATGGCTCGGGTGTCGTTGACGATTTTTTCTGCATCGGGGTCTGGGACGGAATTCTATCAGCTGTAGGGTTATCGATCGCATGGGCGTTGTTCCGTTCACGTCCCTTTATGAATCTTGCGTTTTCGATCATGGCAGGTGGGGCGATTTGGATTGCTATTCGAAGTGCTGGACTTTGTGCTCTCGCGGGTTTGTCCAGTGCGCGCAATGGTTGGTATGATTTTTCGTTTTCTAATCACGTTTTGTTTTTTGCTTTGACCATTATCTGCTTGCTCTTTTCAGACAAGTTTTTTTCCGAGTTCTTCAAGCCAATTCCATTGGAACTGGATGTTGAGGCGCCGATCTTGGCCTTCTCGTTCAACTGGATTTGCTCTTTTCCGGAATTCAAAACAAACCTGCCCAGAAGGAGCGAAAGTTACAGTATGTGGCAACAGCAGATGAATTTAAAAGGCATCGAACCTAGCAGCTGGACTGATTTTCGTTGGCTTCTTCAAGAGTACACGAAATTCTTTACCAACCCCGCGTGGACACTTGCAGCCGTGAACGACGCGTTGCGTGGTTGGGTGAATTCGAGAAAGAGAGTCGTATTGTATTTCACATCTCCATTTGTGCTTCTACCTCTGGCTTCACTTGTCATTGGGCTGTTCGCGCTTTTGGGGCCAGGCCGTGGTTATGTCGAACGACTTACCGAACAAAGTTATCAAATTTGCAGCAGTGAACGGCTCGAAGAACATTGCGTTCTCTTGCAAGAAGCCGAATTTTGCAGAGCAATCGGCTTGGAGCAAAGTAGCGATAGTCCATTGCTTCCCGAACCTATCGCGCCGACGGATTTGCGATACCTAGAACTACTTGGCATACGTATCGTCGAACACGACCCAACCAATCTTCAGGCTAACTATCGACTTGGTCTCATTTGGTCCGCGAGCGGCAAGCATCAAAAAGCATTCGAGAAAATGCAAGAGCTTGCAAGAGGGAGTTTAGGTGAAATGCCGGAATCCAATGGATGGTTAGCGAAAGAATTGATCAACCGAAAAGCTGCTGGTGAAGCCATCGATTTTCAAGATATTTTGCAAAACATTGACATAGGGTCTGCCTGGAACGGAATTGATTCCAGGCTTTTAATGGCAAGAGCCAAAATTTTTGCAGACCAAGGAAGAGTCTCGGATGCCATTGAGCTCACGAAGTTTGCAGTTACGCTCAAGCCCGAATTAATTTTGGAGCTTGCTAGACTTTACAAAGCTTTAGATCACGAAGATTTCGCTTCAACAGCCTACGATACGGAAGCGTTTTTCTTGAAGAGAATCGATATTCCGTCGGAGAAAGAATTGGATCGCATGTCCGTTGCTGAGGTACGAGTTCTGCTTGGTCAACTCGACCAAGCAGAGGCCATACTTCTTGAGGGTTTAGAACGCGGGATTGGGGGGGAGCGTACGAAACGTCAATTGTCCGAGGTTCAGTTTCGAATCTATTTGGCGTCCATCAAGAAGCTTGACAACGGAGAATTTTCAGCCGATCTTTCTTTGCTGGAAAAGGCCGCAGCTACCGATTCTACCAACCCAAATATTTCGGCCGGAGTTGCAAGATTGCTACCCCTAAAAATAAAACCAACTACCGTGCTCTTGGACATACTCAAACAACAAATCAAGTCGGGCACAACGTCGGTCGCTGCACACTTGAGTCTCGGGGAAGGCTACTACGGAATCGGTAGAGTTGCAGAGGCTCAAGAGCATTGGGAGTTTGCCCTTCAAGGTGATCCCAATTCGGTCGTTGGGCTGAATAACCTCGCACTATCACTCGCTCAGATGCAACCGCCGAATCTTGATCGCGCTCTGGAACTTGCATCGCGAGCGCACACAATTGCACCGCAAAACCCATCGGTTCTAGATACCTATGGTGAGATATTGTTGTTAGCAGGTCGACCTAAAGATGCAGTCAACAAACTCGAGTTGGCGATTCGATACGACGGCGCTAGAATTGGTACGCGGAAGAAGCTGGTAAACGCTTATCAAGCGGCCGGGTTGGACGATATGGCGAAAGCTCAGTCTGTGGTCATTGAGCAAATAGCGTCTGCAAGCGAGAGTCAGGGGGCCCCAGCTCCCAAGCAAGAAAACGACTAGCTGATACCTTCATTGAAGGGCCAATAAGCATTGCAGTCGAAATTTAACCAATTCTTAAAAAAAGCGATTTCGCTAGCAATTTAGTGCGTTTATCCACAGTTTGTATCTCCAGAACCCGTTGGAAGGATGCGTTGTCCATCAATTGCAGGATCTTTTCATTGACGAGAAATAATTAGCCGTGTGTAATCCTTCAGAGGCCTAGTTTGGAATGCATCGGTTACGTTCAAGTCGACAGTCTTGCTAAACTTTGTCGAAACCTTCACTTGATGATGAGATGGATATATGAAGCGAAGTTCGTTGATGGGATACTGCTGCCATTGGTTCACAGTGTTGATTGCTTTCGCATTTCCATTCTTGGCTGGTTGCAGTTCTGACAATCTGCAACAGCCTACTTATCCAGCTACCGGTAAAGTAACTTTTGGGGGCAAACCTGTCGCAGGGGCGATGGTCGTGTTTCACCCAGTAGACAAGTCAAAGTTCAAGTGGGAGGAGTTACCTCAAGCGGTGACGAACGAACAAGGCGAATACAGCTTGTACACGTACACTTCCAATGATGGCGCACCAGCAGCGGACTACACGGTCGGAATCGCTTTGGTTCCCGTTGCGGACGAGGGCGAAGACCAAGTCAAACTTGAAAAGAACCGCATCATCTTGCCTTCTCGTTTTGCAGACCCAAAAACCTCTGGTCTAACGGCAAAGGTCGAGACCAAATCTACAGTGATCCAAACGTTCGATCTTCCGTCAAAATAAGTGGATGCAGTTTCAATCGAGCGTTTTCACTGAGCCATTTATGTCGTTTTTTTGTTCCTTTTTGATTCAGGACGCGTTTATTATGTTTCGAAAGAAATCAGGTTTCACACTTGTGGAGCTATTGGTAGTGATTGCCATCATAGGCATTCTGGTTGGGTTGTTGCTGCCCGCAGTGCAAGCTGCGCGTGAAGCTGCGAGACGTATGTCTTGCCAAAATAATGTGAAGCAAATCGGACTAGCAATTCACAATTTTGAGAGTGCTTACCGATATCTGCCTCCTGCAAGAATCGATGCGGCACCAGGGTTCCCCGTTGTTGAGTTCGGAGTTCCTGCTCCCCCAACAGGAACCATTTCGCACGGCCCTGGTCTTTTGATTCTTCCCTATTTGGAGCAAAACGCCCTTTACAGTGCTTACAACCTGCAGTTGCATTGGGCTGACCCTGCAAACGCAGCGGTGATTGCAACTCACATCCCAGCCTTCATTTGTCCTTCGGCTCCCGAAGGAAAACGAACAGACACCGGCAATGCCCCGGGAAGCACTGCCGCGCCGCGTTGGTTGGCTTCGGCATCAGACTACTCGATTGCTAACGGAATGAACGGACGGCTTGGTCTTGCTCCTCTCAATCGAATGCCACCAATTCCTGGATACGTGTTCGGAGATCCAAGTACAGACTCCTTGCAATACATCGGCGCAATTCTACCAATGAGTACCATTTCGTCGTTTACCACCGGAATGTCACCTCCGTTTTATAACAAAAGGGTGAAGTCGCGATTCGCTTCGATGACCGATGGTACTTCGAATACTTTTGCTTGGGTTGAGGATGCTGGCCGACCAACTCTTTATCGAGCGCGGACAGCGATTACAGGTTCCCGTGCCAGCGGTGCGGGCTGGGCAGATCCCGATTCTGAGTTCTGGGTGGATGGATTTACTACGGACGGTCTGACATCGCTGGGGCCTTGCGCGATGAACTGCAACAACAATAACGAGCTCTATTCCTTTCACACCGGGGGAGCGATGGCCGTTTATTGCGATGGCAGCGTTCGATTCATCAGTGCGAACACTTCGATTCCGCTACTTGCAGCCAGCGTTAGTGCCAGCCTTGGTGAAATCGAAACGATTCAGGAATAGGATCTTTTGGCCGTTTGCAAACCAGACGGCCTAGGAAAACAAAAAGGCCTCGCAGAAAACTGCGAGGCCTTGATGGATGATATCTGTCTAGGTCTAGGTCTTGGACTCAAAAAGATTCTGCCTAAAAGTTGTAGTCAGCACCCAAAACAACACCGTGCAGAAGCAGGCTATTCGTGTTGTTGATTCGGTTGATGTCATCTCCGTTGGAGAAGTCACGCGGGATTTGGCCGACAGCGGTAGCGACGCCGTTTACACCGACAACTCGGTATCCGAGATTGGCGGTCCAACCACGACTGATGCGAATCCCTGTACCAATGTTGCCTTCGGCCAAGAACGCGACGTCGTTCAGCGAATTGCTATAGTCGTAGGGCCGACCGTTGAATGCATTCGTTGAGAAGATGGTCGCAGCAGCGGTGTTGGTTCCTGCATACGTGTTGGTGTTCATGTGGTTACCGAACACACCGAAGCTGGTACCGGCGAAGAAGTTCAAGCATGTTCCAGTGCACCAGTTTGCCATCGAGCCAAGCTGAAATCCGACAAGATCGTTGGTTACGCCATTTCGGTAGAAGACATCGGAAGATTCGTCGCCGTAGATGTTGTTGGTGGAGCTGGAAGCATACTCAAGCGAATCTTCGAATCTAAACCAGCGCAGACCACCGAACATATTGATGCGAAGCTTGCTGCATTGAGCACCGTACCAGGGAGCGCAAACTCCTGTTGGTCCGCCACAACCAGTTGCACAAGGGTCACAGCTTGAGCCGAATGGGTCTCCGCTGCTGCCGTACGCACCCCCGCCATGTCGTCCGTGATGTCCGCCACCGAACAACCCGCTGCCGCAGCCTGAACCACAGGCGTTGTCGTAGGGCTGACGAGCACCGCCACCAAGTGCGAATGAAAAGAAATTCAATTCGACATTGTGGAATTGCTGATCGCGTTGAATGCGCTGAGCGAATGCTCGTCCGGCAAAACTTCCATCATACCAGTTGTAAATAGTGTCACCGGGCATGGTGATACCATACGGAGATCCGCTTGGATTCAACGTAAAGGGTAGGTTGGAACGCAGATATCCGCCACCGACGCCCACTGCACCTGGGTCGGTAACGCTTGCCATTTGAGGATTGGAGAACACTCCCCAATAGCTCGCTACCAGCGCGTACTTTCCGCAGCCAAAGTACCTTCCAACCGATGCTTGAAATCCGCCTGTCGCTTGCATGGCCGCATCGCTCGTCGATAACAATGGGTAGGTCGGCATGGTAGGGTCGGAGGTCAAACGAACGTGCTCATCATCAAACCGTGTGAATATGAGCGCTCCGGCGCCAAAAATCCAAGGGTTGGGCGATGCGATAGACGGTCCGCAGCTTATCGCAGGTTCGTAGCAGCTTGCATCGGAACCATACGAGGGTATCGACGAGACGACTTGCCCGCTAGACATTCCCACCCCATGTGCGGAGCAGCTGCCCGAATTGCATGCGGCACACGAGCTTCCTTGGGAAGACTGTGGTATCGGCTGTGGGGTGGCATATGTTGGCTGAACTGGCTGCGGAGCGTGAGCGGCTGGCATTTGCTCGTAAGGCTGGAACGAGGGCGCAGCATGGCTTGGCGTCGCTTGGTACTGGCTATTCAAGACAGCATTATCTTGTCCAGGTATTGAAGGAACATGCACATCTCCGTCCGAAACGCCACTTCCAACCGCTCCATTTTGAGCATAGCCGGCAAGCGTTGCTCTTCCGGCTGGCGGCCCCATAACAGTTCGTAATGCCGATCCGCTGGCATTCGCGTTGAACGAGCTGGCAGAAAGCCCTGCCCCCGTATTTTTGTCCGTATATTGGGCTGACACGGTTGTTGGAAGCGAAATCGCTCCTAAAGTCAACGCGAGACCCTGAAACCAAGTTTTTTTCACTGGAAAGCTCCTTGCTTTTGACGTCCATCCTAGACGTGGCATCCATTACCACTTCTAACCCCCTCTCTTTTTAAAAAAGAGGGTACCTCAGGCTTCTCCCCTCCAGGGGCGAAACTTCAGGCCACTGCCATGATCGACATCCGGCCAGCCGGTCAAATTCTCTTTCAGTGTTTTGCTAGCGCATTTTCGAGGGGGGTTAAAATACAATCGGTACAAAGCGTCCATGCGGCGCTCGAGGTCGCTCACCCAAGGCGTTTCACCAAGAAAATACCTAATGAACGGCATATTCGGTACATTCGGAACATGAATTAACCTAGGCGTTTTCGTTGCGAATGTTATGATCGGAGAGCTAATAAACAGGGCTGATAACTGCCTATTCGCACTTTGATTCAAACGGCATCCTCGCCGTAGCCTATCTACCGATTTACTCAGCATGCGCTCTTTACCAATACTTGCCAACACCGAAGCGTCCAACGAGGGGCTCGCCCATCTCCAGTCGGAGCCGACCGATGGAAAGGGGTCGTACGCCTTCATTAGTCTTGGCTGTCCGAAGAACTTGGTCGATAGCGAGCAGATGCTCGGGTTGCTGCACCGCGACGGATACAACCTGGTCCAAGATCCTGAGAAAAGCGATTTTGTGGTTATCAACACCTGTGGCTTCATCGACAACGCTCGAAAGGAATCGTTCGAGGCGATCGATCAAATGCTGGACCTGAAACGACAAGGCAAAATCCGTGGTGTCATCGTTACAGGCTGTCTTGCCGAACGGCAGCAAGAACAACTGCTGGAAGCAAGACCTGAAATCGATGGTCTGGTCGGTGTTTTCGGACGCGACGACATCACTTCAATCGTGCAACGTTTCATGGATGGTTTGGACGAACAGCGAGTGATCTTTAAACCAGCACCGATTCGAGCATTGCCAGACAACTTCCGGCTACAGGTAACCCCACCGCATTTTGCCTACATGAAGATTTCCGAGGGCTGTGATCGGCTCTGTACATTTTGTGCCATTCCAAAAATGCGAGGCAAGCACGCAAGCAAGCCAATCGAAGGAATTCTGGAGGAAGCTCAAAAGCTTGCTGATAACGGAGTGCGCGAGCTGATCGTCGTGGCTCAAGACACAACATTCTACGGTATCGATCTGTATGGGCGAGCGCGGTTGTTTGAGCTGTTAGAACAGCTTGATAGTATCCAGGGCCTGGATTGGATTCGCTTGATGTATTTTTACCCGATGTACATCGACGACACTCTGGTCTCCACCATTGCGAGTTCCAAGAAGATTGTGCCCTACATTGATATGCCTCTTCAGCATATCAACGACACCATGTTAAAAAGAATGGCCCGTCGTGTGACTCGCGATAAGACGCACGAACTGGTTACCAAGTTGCGCAATGGGATTCCTAATCTAGTCATGCGAACCACCATGATCACCGGATTCCCAGGCGAGACCGATGAGCAGTTCGATGAACTGGAGGAATTTGTCGCCGAAATGCGATTTGAACGTGTGGGTGTGTTCACCTACTCGATCGAACCGGATACGCCTGCCGCCAAACTGCCCGACCACTTGCCAGAGCGAATCAAGAAAGAACGCCGCAATCGTTTGATGGCTGTGCAGCAACGCAATGCCTTCGCTTGGTGCGAAGAAAAAATTGGGACGCGAATGGATATCTTGATCGACAAGGCTGTAGACGAATCCAACAATGTCTGGCTGGGGCGATCTTATGCCGACGCCCCGGACGTCGATGCGGCCGTGTTTGTGACCGGCGAGAAAGACAAGCCCATGAAAGCAGGGGATCTCGTCGACTGCGAAATCGTCTCATCCAAAAATTATGATCTCGTCGCCGCCGCGACAGGGCCGATTCGATAATGAACGCTGATGCAAACGCAAACTCGAACTGGAATGTTCCCAACGCGTTGTCAGCCATCCGCCTGATTTTAGCGATGGTCGTTTGCGGGCTCATTGAATGGAATCTGATGGTGCCGGCTGCGATTTGCTTTGTGATTGCTGCCAGCACCGACTGGATGGACGGCTGGTGGGCTAGAAAATACAACCAAGTCACCAAGCTTGGACGAATCTTGGATCCCTTCGTCGACAAGATCATCATCTGCGGAGCCATGATCGCTCTGTGCGCTGCCCCGAATTCGCCAATTGCACCATGGATGACCACGGTGGTTGTTGGACGTGAATTGCTGGTAACTAGCTTGCGCGGATTGATCGAAGGACAAGGAGGGGACTTTTCAGCAAAACAGCTTGGGAAATGGAAAATGGTATTGCAGTGTGCTGCCATGATTTCGGTCATGTTGGAATTGGCTCATTCTAGCCCTCCTGCTTGGCTTCATTGGACTAGTTTGGTGCTTATCTGGAGCGCCATCGTTCTAACGATCGTATCTGGACTCGAGTACATCCTGCTTGCAACGAAGAAAACCCGATGATATTGGCTCAGATCGGAGCGATCGCAGTCGAAAAGGCCAAGGCTACACCGTTTCAGATGATGGTGGGGTTGTTTGCGACTCTGCTAATGCTGTCGATCTGCACCGGCTGTATTGTCGCTTGGATCCACTGGCGGTCTGGCAAAGGCCCGAAGCCATTAGCGACTGGACCGATGGCCACGGTTGGCTTGGTCGATGTGATCGCCACCATCGTGATTCTATTAGGATTTGGCGCTGTATTGATGGTGGCTTGGCTGCTGGCCGTGAAGCCTTGGATCGGGTTGCCCCAGTCACCAGCGGGGCAAGAGCGTGTGTCGCAACTCGAACCATTTCCATCGACGCCCGAGACTAAAACCGAGCCTGAGACTAAAACCGAAACTGAGACTAAAACCGAAACTGAGACTGAAACTGAGATAGTTGCCCCTGAAGGCAAAGACGTCCGACCAAAAAAGGTTTCGAAAGAACAGTTTCTCTTCAGCGGCTTTGTAGGCACGGCTGAATTGATCTGCGTTTTATTCGCAACCGCTTTTGTGTGTGCTCGCACCGGATGTTCGATTCAACGGCTCGGATGGCGAACCGACCATTGGCAAGGAGATCTATTGGCTGGATTCCAAGTTTACTTGATGGTGACGCCGGTCATTTTTATTCTGAACGCCCTTCTGTCGAGTCTCACAGGTGTTCCCTACGACCACCCCATTTTCGAAATGATTCAAACCTATCCTTGGTTGTTGGGGGTAGCGTTTTGGCTGGTAAGTGTTGTGGCCCCTGTCTTTGAAGAGTTTGCGTTTCGAACCATTTTGATCGGCTGGTTCGAATCCATTCATATCGGCAAGAATAAGCTCGCGGCGACCGCCTTCGGAGAAGCCCCTAGCGACCATGATTCTCTTCCTATTGGCTATAGCCCACCCTGGTGGCCAGCTATTCTTAGCGGAGTTGTGTTCGGCCTTGCTCACTTTAGTTATGGTGTTAGCTGGGTGAACTTAAGCATCCTGGGCATTGTGCTCGGCCGTTTGTATCAGATACGGCAAAGCTTGATCCCAGTGATCGTGGTCCATTGCCTGTTCAACTCAACAAGCATTGTGCTTCTCGGTCTGAAGCTGCTTATGCCAGATCCCTAGGACGGAAAATTTTCCGAGAACCGACGTTTGCTAAAATTACGGTTGATTTTGTTGGATAGGTTTTGTCCCAAATTAGTCTCGGGATTTTAAATAAAATCTAACGTGACAAGCATCCACTAGGGTTGCTTCGTTTTTTCCATTCAGCCCCTTGATCGAGTTCTTGTGGATCGAGCCAACTATTCTCGCCAAATTCAGTTTTTCGTCGCACCTACTACGGTCCCAAAGCATCCACACAAAGCACGACAGAACTGTTTCGCTTGACCGACGAAGGGCAGTTGCTGCTCTTATCCACTTGGTCGCACGCCGCCTCGTGGAATGCTTCCTTTGATGATTCGACATTTTCAGGGGCGAAAATCTACAGCTTGGACGTTACAGGCTCATTGCTAGAGTCTCGTTCGACGGTGGACGGGCGGCTAGTCGATTCAATTCCATTCGAAGCACCAATTACCTCTTTTAGCTTTTGGTACCATGATGACGTTCTTCTCGAGAAAGGGACTCAAAATGTTTTCTATTCGCTGGCGGGCAAACCGATGGTGAATCCCTTGGACGCCAGCGTCTGGAAAGGTTCCTTTCATGCTTTATCGCCCGATGCCAAAACCTGCCTGTGGACTGACTTCCAACGCGCCACCGTTACGGAAGCGGCATCGGGGAAATGGGTATGTGAAATCAAGGAAGTTGGGCAGAAGTTTGGTGGGCGATTTGTTTTCTTGGATTCTAAGACGTTGGTTTCGTTGGATAACAGTTGGGGGCTTACGCTGCGTCAACATGACCTTACTACCGGCGAGACCCTTTTGCGATGGCGTCCCTTCTGGTGGATACTTCCCTTTCTCATCCCGCTCGCGATTGCAACTCTTGTATGGATTTGGTTCTGGATACGCCTACCAAAGCCGAATGCGAATTGGGGGTGGTGCGACTATTACATTCTGATGAGCTTATGCATGCTAGGGTTGGTAGCTCGAGTCTTGTGTATTGGGGATTCAACCGATTTATCTCGACTGTCGTTTCGGTACGCTCAAGCGATCTGTTCCAGCGGCATCATTGTGGCTTGGTACATGCTGTTTTTCGGATCGCAGCGTTGGATTATTCGACTGATCCATTTGCTTGCAACTTACTCGATCGTTCTGCTTTCGCTTGCTGCGGTGCTGCGCGATCAGCCCATAGAAGCATGCCAGGGATTGCTTGTGGTTTCTCTTCCTGCTTTATGTGCCTTACCCATTTGGATCGTGATAGCGATCAGCTTTTGGATCATGCGATCAAGGGCTCGAAAGCAAATCGGTCTGCCGTTACGGCAACATACCATTCAAATGCGAGACTTGTTTTGGTTCATGGGTGTGATGGCGGTGGTTATGCTTGGGCTGAAGCCCTTGCTACCTGGAATGGGTATTTGGTTGCAATTGCCATGGGGCCTCGTGATAACGGCATGGGTTGCCATTTGTTCTTCACTTGGTTTGGCCACCGCGTTGACGCAACACAAACTCGGGAGCCGCCTTGGCGTGGTTCTAGTTGGGATTACCGTGTTGCCCAGTTTCGTAGATATCGCGATGATGAATATCGATGGCGAATTCTGGTGGCTTCCACTGACGCAGGGGCGGGTTAGCGATGTCCCGTTTCTGATGGGCTGCTTGTCCACAGTTGCCATCACTTTTGTCTTGGCAAAATGTTTCAAGCAATCGTCCGCCATCGCGGTGGCTGATTCGGCCTACAGTCCATCCAGGTAAGCAAAAAGATTGGCGACATCTTGAGGGGATTTGTCATCGAGTAGGCCGGACGGCATCAGCGATTCGGTGGAGTAACCCTTGTCCTGTATGTTGTCTTGATTGATACGAACGATCGTTCCGGTCGCGGTTTGCAAAGTGGTTCCGTCCGCCGCGTTGTAAACAATCATGCCCGTATAGATTTCATCATCGATTGTCAGAACACGGATCGCTCGGTACCGTTCAGAAATATCCCGGCTTGGTTCGAAGATCGCTTTTGAAAGATCTTCGCGCGAGAATCGTTTTGCCACACCGGAGAGACTTGGGCCGAGCGAGCTTTGGCCGCCATGGCAAAGCGCACACTTTTCTTGATACAGGATCTTGCCATTTTCCGAATCGCCTTTGATCAAACTGGCTTGTTGCAGCATGGCTGTCCAGTCGATAGCAATATTTGGTTTGAGCAGCTTGGCAAAATCGTCCTCAGACAACGTGTTTTGGAAGTATCGTTCCCAAT
>JBIKLJ010000109.1:0-16970 GCA_044359895.1 Pirellula sp. | reverse complement strand
GGGCGCTAGCCGCGTTACGGTTTCCCTGCCAAATACGGTTATCGCGGCTAGCGCCCGCGGCTCATTTCGAACAAAGTGAGTGCCATTGGGCGTTTGCCGCGACCACGTGATGGCAGGAGAAGCAACTCCCATTTTTGGACCCAATTTGGCACAGTGTGATACCCTATGACACAACGATGTGCTGACAGAAAAGAGTCAGGGGTGAAGCCTGAAAAAAGATCGATTCGAATTCCACGGCGCTCGCTGTTCGCGATCTTGCTTTTGATTGCCGTGTTAACCGCGGGCTACGTAGTAAGGTATTTACCCGACTTGGGTTGGATTGCGCAACGAGAGGACATGCTTCGAAGCAAAATTACTTCGCATCCAATCACTTGCTATATTTTAGGGCTTGTTGTTTACACGGGATTATCTTTGATTCCGGGGACGGCAGGCAAGTCGATCGTCTTCGGTTGGTTTTTTGGTTTTGTAGCTGCGTTCTTGATGGTCGAGATAGGATTGACGGCTGCGGCCGTTCTGTCGTTCCTGGTTGGGCGCTTCGTGGTTCGGCACTTGATTGACCGTCGATGGCAAATCTATCTTCGATGGCTTAGTAAGAAGTTCGCACGGGAAGGGGCATTTTATTTGATCTGGCTACGAATGGCCCACGTGCCGTTTACCTTGGTTAATTACGGAGCAGGCGCAACCAACATTCCATTAACGACTTTTTGGTGGACGACGCACGTTGGAATTCTACCGGCGACTGTCGTTTACACGTTTGTTGGTTCTCGCATTCCCAACATTCGCGAGGTTGCCGCAAAAGGATTATGGGCCTCGGTGGATCCATGGCTTGTGGTGGTTTTGGTGGTTGTTGCCATACTGCCTGCCCTGTTTCGTTTCGTGTTTCCAAGAGTCTGGAACTAGAGTCGCGATCGCTCTTTCGACACTCCATCGGCCGAAGGTACTTTTTCTCGACGGGCCCACCGCTTCGGCTACCTGCTGACACGAGAGATGTTCGTGATAATCGTAGTTGTATTGGCGGTCAGTCCACTGCGTGCATAACCGGCGCTCGACTCGTTGTTTACGCCTTCGCGATTGACAGTTCGGTATTTTGTAACAGGCGTTCGAGTCCGATCTTGCCGACGGGGGGATCGATTTGCCATGGAATGAGCACTGTACGATGCGACTGTTTTTCCATAACTTCGCGAATGTAAGGTTCTTCGTGCATTTTGCGTTCTTGCAGAAGTGGATCGAGAATTGTCAGAGGTGACAAACATTGATTGATGACCCAAGCGTAGGGCTCGATTTCAGCTCGACGCAGATCGCGTTGCAGCGCCGCCGCTTCGTGCACCGGGGTAGCTTCGGGAAGCGTGACGATCAATACGCGAGTGTAGTCGGGATCACGAAGCCTAGGTAAAAGCTGTTCCACCGCTTCAGGCATTTGATTCGATTGGCGGGTGACTTCGCGGTGGTAAGCCAAGGCGGAATCGAGGAGCAATACCGTGTGTCCGGTTGGTGCTGTATCCAAGACCACGAAACCATCGCCGCCCTGAGCGACCGCGTCGGCGAACGCGCGAAAGACCGCAATTTCTTCGGTGCAAGGGGATCGCAGGTCTTCCGCAAGCAGTGATTTGCCTTGTTCGTCAAGTCCGCCACCCGCGTTGCGCATGACTTCCGCCGAATACTTGGCGGTTTCGGCAACGGGATCGATTCGACTGACGGATAGATTCGCCAACGTTTCGCCGGCAACTGCGGCTGCGATGTGGGCTGCTGGATCTGTCGTCGAGAGGTGGACGGTGAAGCCTCTTTCGGCCAATGCGACGGCAACTGCGGCGGCAACCGTTGTCTTGCCAACACCTCCCTTGCCCATTGCAAGGATCACACCATGCTTCTTTTCAGCCAAGTGTTCTATGAGTTCCCCGAGAAGCGGTGGTAGAGTCAACAACTTTGGCTCCGTCGTTTCTGCAGAAGCAACTGATTTGGCATCGGGCGAAGAAGTTCTCGGGGGGAGTCCGAGGCTTCGAAGTGCCTCGACTCCAAGAACTCCACCTCCACTCAATGGAATGATCGTTCTTGGCAAATCCTCGAGCTCTTTAGGAATCGCGGCCATTGCCGTTTCACCGCGCTTTTGCATGGCCAACGCATACGGATCCGTTAGATCGGTTGCTTGAAAGACGCCATTCACCACAAGATGCTGATTCTTGACGCCAAGGCCCGCTAGCTCGTTGCTGGTACGGGCCGCTTCACGCAGCGCGGGCCCTTCCGCACGAGCGACCAGAACTAGCGTCGTGACCTTAGGATCACCGAGCGCTTTGACCGTATCTTGATACAGCTTTTGCTGTGCTTGCAGGCCTGCGAGTGGTCCGAGGCACGATGTGCCCGTTGTGTTCTTTTCCATGAAGCCAGCCCAGGCTGACGGCAAAGTCAACAGTCGTAAGGTGTGACCTGTGGGCGCCGTATCAAATATCACATGGTCAAATTCGCTAGTGGCGGATGCATCACCCAAAAGTCTTGAAAACTCATCGAAGGCTGCAATTTCCAGAGTGCATGAACCGGAGAATTGTTCTTCCATGCTTGCGACCGCAGCGGCAGGTAACAGGCTGCGATAGGGGCCAACCATTCGCTCGCGATACTCTGCTGCGGACTTCTCTGGATCGAGGTTCATCGCTGAAAGTCCTGGTACGGATGGAACGACCGTTGGGTGGTGACCAAGCGGAGTGCCGAGAACTTCATCGAGATTGGATGCTGGGTCGGTCGACACCAGTAGGACTCTCTTTCCAGCATCGGCAAGACGGACGGCCGCGGCACATGCCACCGACGTTTTGCCAACCCCACCTTTACCCGTAAAAAAAAGATTGCGAGTCGTTGGTTCCAGGAACTTCATGGGTGTGTGAGGTGTGAGGTGTGAGGTGTGAGGGTGATTGGGGGTTTAGCTTATGCCTGACTACTGACTACTGACTACTGACTACTGACTACTGACTACTCCTAGCAACAGCCTGTTGATCCACAGCATCCGCCGGACTTCGAAACCGGTAGCAATTGTTTCGCAGCAGGAGCGTTGATCCAACCGGCCATTGCTTCTCGTGATGGGTATTCTTTGCGACTTACGATTTTGCCGTCGATTAAAATCAATGGAAGACAATCGGTTCCTTCGCTTCCTAGAAGTTGGTGGACCTCTTTGTTTTCAATAAATGCCATTGGCTGCTGAGCCAAATTAAAGCGTTCTACTTGATTCCCTTGCGACTTGAGCCAATCAAGGTCCGCTGCAAACTGTGGCAAGACAGGATCCACTTGGGGACCACAGACTCCGGTTGAGCAGCACATTGGTTTGTCGTAGACCTGAATATTTTTCATGGATACTTCCTTGATAACGGGTTGTTTGTTGATATTTTCATCGTCGATTGCTGCTAGCCGATCCCGACGAACGCCCCAAGTTGTCCCGAAAGGTCGTTCGAGTGCCACTGTTGGAGGCTGAGCCAATGGAGCGTCCGCTTGCGTCGCGAAAAGTCGTATTATCGCGAGACTGACTGGCCGTGCCCAGGCCGCTGCCGGTCGACGAGCGGAAGGTTGTGCGATCGCCGTTTGTGGTTGCGGTTTGGATTGTTCTGCCGCTTGCGTCGCGAAAGGTCGTCTTGTTGCCCGAAGTTTCTGCGGAACCGATGGTTCGGCCAGAACTGTCACGGATGGAGAAGCGACTGCCGGATTGTGTTACCGTTCCTTGCGTCCGTCCCGACGAGTCGCGGAGAATCGTTTTATCACCTTTCTGACTGTTGAGCACCGAATGGAAGTAGGCGTTGGAAAAAGATTGCTTGTTTCGGTCGTCATCCAATTGAGCGCGACCGATGTCATAATACGCGATCCAGCTGAGCAAGCAAACGACGACAACAGTGCGGGTGAGCATTCTGGGAATCCTGGGGTTTGTGGAAAAACAAATCGATATAGGCCAGTGGAACATTCTGACTCGGCGATATGACACGTTCGGACACACGACTCGTTTTTAATACATGCAAATGCTATTCCATAAATTTGGGGCTCCATCCCGACGACAGAAACTAGGACGGGACGTTTCCATTGCGTTCTTTGATTTGGGAATCGAAGGTGGAGTGCCGGCGAACGTGGGATTGAGATGGGGGGTTGTTGCAAGCTTCATGAACAGTTGGGGACAACTGTTCGACATTGTAAAGCAGTTGTCCCCAACTGCTTGGAACTGCCAAGCAGGTTTCCATCCCGACGACAGAAACTAGGACGGGACGTTTCCATTGCGCCTTTTGATTTGGGAATCGGGCGTGGAGTGCCGGCGAACGTGGGATTGGGATGGGGGATTGTTGCAAGCTTCATGAACAGTTGGGGACAACTGTTCGACATTGTCCAAAAATGAAAAAAGGGCTCGAACTTTTGTCGAGCCCTTTAGGATTGTTGCGTTACACAGCCCCCGAAAAGGAGGCTAACCAGTCTTCGTAAGCATTAAGCCCTTGCAGCGAGTTGTTTCTTGCGTTCGGCGATAATATCGTCTTGCAGGTTACGTGGAACAGGCGAGTACTTGGCCAATTCCATAGAGAACGTGCCTTGCCCCTTGGTCATACTTCGCAGGTCAGTAGAATAACCGAAGATATTTGCCAATGGCACTTCGGAACTGATGTAGGAAATACGATCTCGGGAATCTGTTTGAGTCACAAGACCACGTCGGGAGATAAGGTCACCCACGACGGAACCTTGGTCGTTTTCTGGGCACTCAACATCGCATTTCATGATCGGCTCAAGCAGCAATGGATTGGATTCTCGAATGGTTTCGCGGAAGCAATCGCAGGCTGCGATATAGAATGAACGTTCGCTGGAATCGACGTCGTGGTAGCTACCGTCCGTCAATTCCATTTTCACACCAACCACGGGGAATTCGGCAAGAGGTCCCTTGAGCAACGAATCTCTGAATCCCTTTTCGACAGGTGGAATGAAGTTCTTTGGAATACGTCCGCCAGTTACGCTATCTTCGAATTCAAACGTGACTTCGCCTTCCGGATCGATGGGAGTCATCTTGCCCACGATATGAGCAAATTGACCCGATCCACCCGTTTGCTTCTTGTGCTTGTAATTGAAGTCCCTTGGTGCTCCTGGGGCTTCTCGGTAGCTAACCTTTGGTGAGCCGACGGTGACTTCTACTTTGTATTCACGTCGCATGCGTTCGACGTAGATTTCCAAGTGCAATTCACCCATCCCGCAAATAATCGTTTCGTTCGTTTCTTCGTCATTGTAGATTTGAAACGTTGGATCCTCTTTACGAAACCGATTTAGAGCCTTGCTCATCTTGTCGAAATCAGCACGGCTTGCAGGCGTGACCGCCATTTTAATAACCGGTTGCGGGATGAACATGCTTTCTAGCGTGCAATAATCACGGGTATTGCTATACGATTCACCGCTAGCACAATCGATCCCCATGATCGCGACGATGTCGCCGGCTTCTGCCGTGTCGACTTCTTCACGCTTGTCTGCGTGCATCTTAACGATTCGGCTGAAGCGTTCCTTTTTGCTGGTACGTTGATTGACGTACATTTCGCCTTTGGTGATCTTGCCTTGGTAAATACGCATAAACGTAAGCTGGCCGAACGGATCTTCCAAAATCTTGAAGGCCATCCCTACAAATGGCAAATCCTTGTCTGGCTTTAGATCCAGCTTCACGGATTCATCGCCGACTTTTCGGGCCTTGATTTCTCGGTCCATTGGGCTTGGTAGATAGCGAAGCACTGCATCCAACAGCAACTGAACGCCCTTGTTCTTGTAGGCGCTTCCGCAGAAAACAGGGGTCATACGAAGCTGTTGAGTCGCTTCTTTGCATACGCGATAGATCAGCTCCGAAGAGACTTCTTCTTCACTGAGCAACAGTTCCATCATTTCATCGCTGTACATCGACAACGACTCAAGCATCTTCTGGCGCATTTCCTTGGCTTTATCAAGGCAATCTGCAGGGATCTCTTCTTCGCGAACAATTTCGCCATCCTTGCCTTCAAAGTACGAAGCCCGCATTGCGACCAAGTCGATCACGCCCTCGAATGTTTCGCCGGCACCGATTGGAATTTGCATCATGATCGCATCCGCATTGAGCTTGTCGCGGACTTGCTGAGCCACGCGGTAAGCATCCGCGCCTGTGCGGTCCATCTTGTTGATGAACGCCAAACGCGGAACGCCGTAGCGTCGCATTTGTCGGTCAACGGTTAGCGATTGGCTTTGCACACCACCCACGGAGCAAAGAACTAAAACCGCACCGTCTAGAACTCGAAGTGATCGTTCTACTTCGATGGTAAAGTCAACGTGGCCAGGGGTGTCAATCAGGTTGATCACGTGATCTTTCCACTGAAGCTGCGTTGCGGCACTGGTGATCGTGATTCCACGCTCTTGCTCCAGTTCCATGTAATCCATGGTCGCGCCGTCGCCGTCACCCTTGACTTCTTCGATCTTGTAAATCCGGCCAGCGTAAAACAGTACTCGCTCGCTGAGTGTTGTCTTGCCCGAGTCAATGTGAGCACTGATGCCAATGTTGCGCAGTTTGGTTAGATCCATACTCCACCCAGCCTATTTCGTTTTGGGAGTGCCAAAACGCTACGAAAAAGGAAACAAAAAGGCCAATCGCTTTCAAGTCTCACCGTGGGACGAGGACGCAATAAGCCGTAAAACACAGATTCTTTGGGCCAAAAGTCTACCTGTTTTCAGCAAGGAAGAAAGGCCAAATTGATGGACTCATGTTTCCAAGTCCCCAGGAAAATCCAATCCCAGAAACCACCAACGCTGGCTTTCCCTTTCGTTTTTTAACAGGACTCGCCATTTTTTGACAATCTCTTCATAAAGGGCATACGTGCGATTGCGCGAAACATTTTGTCGCTGCCCCTACTGCTTGATTAATTCCAAACAAATCACCTTCGTCGCACCCCGAACATATAGCAGACCGCGCGACAACACTGGGGGCGCCCAGCTTGGCGCTTCCACCAAGGGCCTGCCGTCTTTTTGGTCAAAAATCTGATCCAAGTTCATTTCCGATAGGACTTGCCACCGATCCGCTGCGGTTGAAATCAGCTGTAATGCACCAAACTCTCCCAACAAGACGGCATGCCCGTCTACCAGTAGGCCAGTCATTCGGTCGCGATTTCGAATTTGCCAATTCAACGACACGGAAACTTCCTGTTTCGCTCCCGGGCTTTCACTAATGTCCTTGAGTTCGACGCTGCGAAAGTCGGTGTCTGGGCCATTCCTACCGCTGCTGGCAAATAAGCGATCGCCAACCAAAAGAGGGGTCGACCAATGCGCTCGAATGGTTTGCTCTTTGCGACTTTCCGGGTCGCGGTAAACGGGACGCAATCCTCCTGATAGATCCTTTGCCAGAATCGCTGTACCGAGCTCGTAACATTCAGAAATCAAGATTCGGTCACGCCACACTACAGGCGAGGCTGCATTGACACTTTCGATCGACTTCGCCCGCCATGCGAAAAAACTCTCTTGGGTTCCGTCCTTTGGATCAAACGCCAATAATCCTTCGCGAACCAAGGCAAGGCATCGTTCTTCCCCATCGATGGTTTGAATGACGGGTGCCGAATAGCTGGCAAGGAACTTTCCGACCCTGTAGAGCTCGGTCCCCGTTTGCTTATCCAAGGCAACCATGGCGGTTCCGTCGGCAAGGGCATTGGCAACGTTAGCATTTCGACCTTGAGGGCTACCGCCAACCATAATCAGGAGTTTGTCTCGGTAAACCAAGGGAGATGCGCCGACCCCGAAAAAATTCTGAATGACGTTGTATTCTTCGTTGATGTCACGACGCCATATTTCTTTACCGTCCACGACGGATAAACAGGCCAAAGTGCCAGTGACTCCATACACATAGACTCGGTCTTCGTCGACGACGGGGCTGCATCTTGGTCCGTTGTTGTAACCGTACGCGTCACGGTACTCGACCGGCGCTTCCCATCTCCAAAGCCTGGCTCCCGTTTCTGCATTCCGGCAGTCTAGACGTTCCTTATCTCCAAACCGATCGAACTGGAACCATCTTCCCCCCGCTGCAACTCCGTTCCCGTACCCAACCCCCGTATCGGCCGTCCATAGGATTTTGAGTCCATCTTTGGGCCACGACGAATCGACCCCAACTTCCAGGCTTCGCGAGTCGTAATTGGAGCCGAGCATTCGAGGCCAATCGTGCCCCTTCTTTCGAGATGCAATCGAAATGGGATCCGTGAAGACCGATTCGCGAACTTCGGTCTCTGCGGGTGTGTCCGCCTGGACAGAACCCGCACTGACCAAGACATTGATCAAGATCAGCAGCTTGGGGAACAAAAATAGAGTCGATAAAGGTCGCGTCATGGGATAGGCTATGGGGTATGGAAGACTTAATTATTCACGAACATTTGGCGATTCCCGCCGGCGAGCTCCATTCTTTCTTCGCTCGCAGTGGCGGACCGGGTGGCCAAAACGTCAACAAGGTAAATACCAAAGCTACGCTCTGCTGGGATTTGGCCAACAGTAGCGTATTGTATCCCGGCGCGTCCGCAAGGTTGCGAGCCCTTGCCGGATCGCGATTGACGGACGAAGGTGTCATCCAAATTACCAGCCAAGTGCACCGCGAACAGAGCCGTAATTTGCAAGCCTGTCGGGATCGACTCCGAGGCCTGATTTTGGAAGCCCTCAAGCCGCCCACCATTCGGAAGCCAACCAAGCCCACGCACGGCTCACAACGCCGACGTCTCAACGATAAAAAAATTGCTAGCGATCGAAAGCAGGGGCGGTCGGGAAGCTGGGAATAGTTTCCAATCTTGACGTATCGATCGCATCTTTGCTATGACCCGACGCAAGCTTGCACTACTTAGGTGCAAGCGCTTCACCACAACGCAGTCTCAGCAATACCTAGGCGAATATGCTCAAGCGAACACTATCTTCCTGTTTGTTTCTGTCCTGCTTATTTCTTCCGAATATCATCTTGGGACAATCGGATCAGGATAGGGTTGAAGCGAAATCCACCAAGAAAAGCAAATCCTCCCTGCTGGTCCAACAAGATGAAGGATCAAGCGACTCGAAGAAGGTGCCAGCGAAAGCCGTTGGAACGGGGGCCAAGGTGACTCCAGACGTTCCTGTTGTTTCGGCTGCTCCTGAATCGACCCCTGCATTACGAAAGGTGGACCGCAAGGAACTCACCTCGAACCCATCGAAAGCCGAGGGTGAAACCTATTTGTTTCGATACAACTTTACTCCCGGGTTGTCGATTCGAAGCGAAGTGATGCACTTGGCCAAAATGGACAACAAGATCGATTCGTCGGAGCAGAACTCCAATTCAAGGACTGTTTCCCAAAAAACGTGGGATGTAACCAAAGTCGAAAATGGCGAAATGACCTTCGAGTATCGAATCGTTGAGATCGACATGTCTCAGCGGGTCGGCAGTGAGACCGAAGTGCGCTACAGTTCCAAAAGCAACGAGGCACCGCCGCGCCAATTTCAAACCGCCGCTGAATCCGTTGGCAAAGTGATCTCGACGGTCACCATCGATCAGCAAGGGATGATTATCGCTCGCAGCGACGAAACCAATCCTCCTAATCTGGGCATGGGTGACATCACTCTGCCGGTTCCTTCAGAACCTATCGGTATTGGTTCCACTTGGGAGATTCCACGCGAGCTTCGTATCCGACGGGATGATGGATCGCTTAAGACCGTCCGATTTCGCGAGCTGTTCCGATTGGACAAGGTCAGCGCCGGGGTTGCCTCGATCACGGTCCGCAGCGAAATGCTAACCCCCATAACCGACCCCAAAGAAGAGGCTCAAGTGCTGCAGCAGTTGAGCAATGGCACCATCAAGTTCGATTTGGACGCCGGTCGTATGATTTCGAAAGAGCTGGCTTGGGATAAGGCTGTTGTCGGTTTTTCGGGCAGCGGAAGCGTCATGGACTACTCTGCGAGGCTCGACGAAAATGTCGTGACGGCAGAAACCGCTGTCGCTGCAAAGCCCGTCAACAAGGATGCCGGCACGAAGCGATAGATTCTCGCGCTAAGCGATACCCGTCGACGATCCACCAAAATCTTCCGCATCAATCAGTCGTTTATGATTGGAGATGATTGTTCTTTCGCTACCACCGGAGGAACCAAGGAAAGAAAACGTCCAGGCGAAGTTGGGTCTGGCCCTTCTGTCGTTGCGCCAAAATCTATTTGCTCTTCTTCTCCGATGTCGTCGGTCGGTGGTTCGTCGCAGGGATTTGTGGAACTGGTACCGTAGGCTTCTGGGTTTGCACCCCTGACGGATTCTCTAAGGCGAACCACAACGTCGGATGAAGTTCGGCCATTTACGCTTGGCAGAAAGGTGATGTAGCCAACGCTAATCGCGGTCGTCGACGTGTTCTGTTGCTTCAAGAACTTCATTTCGAATGTGTTTGGTTTGTTGCTATATGGCTCCAAAACTACCACCACAAAAACCTCTGTTTGCGGTTGCTCACCAGGAATAGGAATCTTGATGTTAAGGCCGAGGTAGCCATCAATCTCCTTTTTGTATAGACGTAACTTCGCCGCTGTTCCATTGGCGTAGATGGAGACTGCCAATGCTCGATTGCCCGTTCGCGCAACCCAGCACTTGACTCTGTTTGGTTCGGCAGGACCATTTGAGATTGTTCCTGGATCGGGAACGGGGACAGGCCCATCGAAAAACGCATTAACTTGACTGGAGCCAGTAAAGACTAGGCAGCAAGCGATCAATCCAAAACGAGACAAACAACACTTCATTTTTTTCACCTTCATCGTTGCGAAGCAGGTTGGGGGCAAACATCCTCGACACGATTCACTAATTTAGCTAGAGACGAATCCAACAGCATCGAGGGTTCTAAAAAATCATGAAAAAATCAAAATCACTTGCTGTGCCAAAAAGGGTCACCCTTGCGAATGCAATCGATAAAACCAAAAACCTGCGATCACAGTTCACACGTAGGTCGGGCCAGTCAGTAGGCGTTCGGTAAAGGCTGGTTTACAGATAAAGCGTCGAAACTACTTGCCAGTGCCAAAGGCAGTGCCTACACCACTCAACTCAGCTAGCAGTTTGTTGATTCATCGTCTGACTCGCTCGCCCTGGCCTGGTTTTCCGACTACAATAGAAGCCGGCACGATTTATGCTGTACGCAGTAATACCGCATCCTTTCGTTCCTATCCAAACCCGTTTCTCCGCGAGGCAATTTTCCATGGACAAATCCATCACCCTTCTACCTTCATCAGGTGCCTTTCTCCGAGCATGCATGGCCGGATTGGCGCTGACGAATTGCTTCATCGGGCAGGTCTTGGCGCACGAGTGGTCTGATTCGACGGGAACTTACAAGGTCACTGGCGACTTGATTGCCATGGATGAGACAGAGATCGTTATCAAGCTGGAAAAGCCGACCAAGGGACGCGAGCTTCTCGCCTTTCCAATCGACAAGTTGTCGGATGCTGACCGAAAGTACTTGGAGTCGACGGAGCTGACTCAGAAGCTTTCCGAATCGGACAAGTCGCATACATGGACGATGAGAAATGGGTTTAAGCTGTTTGGGAAGATCGTGGATTTTGCAAAGAAGGATGTTATCGTCCAACGCCGTAGAGGGCGAGTTTACGTCAACGACCGACCGATGGAAAATCTGCCAGAGCTCTACCGTCGAATGATTCCCAAGATTGTTGAGGAGTATGAAAACATCAAGTTCGAGGACGACCGTGCGTTTTTGACTTGGGTGACCAAGTTGAAGGCTGCCCCAAAGACCTACCATTGCGAAGGTGTTTTGTTGGAGCTTGCTAATGGAGACGAGTTCGCATTCCCATTTTTCATGTTTTCAGAGTCCGATCAAAACATGCTGAAGCCAGCTTGGACGCAATGGGAAAGCACTCATGACGCCCAGCAAGAGCAAGCAAGTCAGATGGAGCAGCAGCGCCAGAACTCGCTCTATCTGCAATCGCAGGCTGCTGCTTACCAGCAGCAACAAGCAGAATCCATGCAAATCTCTCGATTGCAATTACAAGTTTCCGCGGTGAATGCCGGCCTAACCAGTATTTGGGAAGTTTATCTTTATCCGCCAGCGGGTTCCTATGCTTATCCGATGTCCGTGGTAGTCAGTGCTCGCAGTAGCGACTTTGCATCGCAGATAGCCATGCAAAACAATCCCGGCTACACCGCTGGTCCCGTTCGGAAGGTCTCAGGGTTCTAGAGGATTGGATGTCGAATCTTGTTGTGAACATCGTCCGTAGCCTCGCGCTTCGATATTCCTGACGGACAACCACACCTGTACTAAATCGGAGATGGAGATGGCACCAAGCTTGAGCATTGCTCGAGCCCGCCTGGATTCGATGGTGCGAATTGCAACGTTCAATAATCTTGCCATGCTTTTGTTCATGTGCCCATCGCATGCCATCTGAACGACTTCGCGTTCTACCTGGGTCAGGGTTGCAACGCGACGCATCAGTTGATGCTCTTGTGGGGTCCAGTCGGTGGAAATCGTGAGCGGTTCGGATGTGGCCAGCCGTTGGAACATGCCTGAGACACCGATCGGATTTGCTGCATCAAAAATGGTGGTTTGCCAATAGCGAAGCGGGGTTGGCTGTCCCGATTTGTCTCGCATTTCTAATTGTCCGCTGTGTGTCTTTTGTTCTGATTTCAGTTTCCAGCTATTTGATCGAATGCCATCATTGCAAATGGCTTCCGTCAAGTTTTCCGAGATGTGTTTATCAAGAAGGAGCGGAGCGGTGTAACCGAGGACGGTCTGCACGGAATTGCTCACGAAAGTGAAGTTTCCGGAAGCATCTAGCATGAAAAAAACGACGTCTTGGCAGATGCTGTCTACGAGCCCTAGAAGGAACTTGCATCGCTGACTATCATCCATGCTGGCACTTTGGTTTTTTGGTGGATTGGTGGATACTGAATCGCACACGAGCAAGGCTCCGTCTCTTTTTCTGGTGTGTTGCACGCCGAACCATGTGGAAGGTTCAGCCAATGAAACCAATGGGAACAAGGGGGATTTTGTTTGGAAAACTCCGATTGCCGAGTAACGCGTTGATTCCATCGGAGAACCGCAGCGTTTTGGAAGTTTTTTAACAGATGGTTCATTGCTGAGTTTTGGGGCTCGAATCAGCAAAAAATGAGTCCACCGCAATGGGATGGCTGGTGTCGGAATCGGCGGTCTGTGAAAATTGGCGTATCGGGATCCGAGTAAGGGTTTCCAATCCGCCTTGTTTTTTTTCAGAAAAACAGTACTTTCCTCGTTTTGGAAGGGTATCCCGCACCTCGGCTCAGCCCTAGTCGCGACGCAAAATGAGCGAATTTCTTTTTCACTACGTTCGACTTGAACCACCAACTTGGGTTTTTTTATCCACGTTGCTAGTGGTTGGCTTGTTTTTGATGTTTCATCGATTCTGGTCGCTCAGAAATCTGGACATCCTGCTTGTCCTGGCGTTTACGCCTGGCATGATGATGGTTTACGAAGGTAGACAAAAAGCTTTCCGCGAGTCGGATCTGGAATCGGCAGAGGCGTTGGTTTCGCCCAAGGTTGCAGGGCTGGTTGAGACGCCTCTTGCTGGCCAAGCTGCTGAAAACGGGATCTCACAGCCTTCACCGCTCCCATCCCAGGTAATCCCGAGCGGGCTTTCGGCAGAATTTCCGACCCAAGGATATTGGACCGCGAAAACGCTGCTTTACTTTGGTTTTTTGTGGTTGCTAGTATGCGCATGCTTGCTGGTAATTCGGATGCTGCTGGACACGACCATTGTCCGTCGACCGCTTTTGGACCCGAACTTAAGCAGCGGCGGAATGTTGTTTTTAGGGACTTCGCTTCTTATTTATTTAATGGTGAATATCGCCACCAGCAACCCGATTGAACAACGTCGAAACGGCCCTGAAATGGGTCCTGGTTATGTACTGATGAATGCTTTGCCGCAGATTGCGACTACTCCCCAGGAATCGACGGTGGACAATGTTCAAGGAGGAGGTCGTCCATCCAGTGCCAAGTTAACGCTGGCCAAGATCCTGGCAATTGGAGCTAACCTGACTCTGGTCTTTAGTATTTTGTCGATTGGATACTGGCATTTTGGCAACTTCAAAACCGGTGTTGGAGCGGCGACTTTTTACTTGCTGCTACCCTACACCGCTCATATGACGGGTCGTGTCGATCATGTGGTACCGAGCGCTCTGCTTTTATTGGCGGTACTGATGTACCGCCAACCGTTTGTCGCTGGATTGTTTTTGGGCTGTGCAGCAGGGGCGGTGTACTATCCGTTTTCGCTTTTGCCTTTATGGTGCAGTTTTTATTGGCAACGAGGGATTCGTAGGTTCACCGGCGGTTTTTTGACGGCGGTTTTGGCCTTGGTCTTAGCGGTCATCATCCTTCATCCAAATACGTTGATTCAGGATCTGCGATTTATGTTCGGAGTCAAGGAAGTCGCGATGAACGGAATGGATGGAATTTGGGGGCTGGGCTGGTATCCCATCATGCGAATTCCCATCATCGTAGCATTTGTCCTGCTGAGTTTATCTTTTGTTTTTTGGCCACCTCAGAAGAATTTGGCGACCTTATTGAGTTGTTCCGCAGCCATCATGGCGGCAACTCAGTTTTGGCACGGATTTGGTGGAGGTCTCTATATGGCTTGGTTCATGCCCTTAGCTCTGCTTACGGTGTTCAGGCCGAACCTCGACTATTGCAGCGCATTAGAAGTGGTTCGATCGAGAAGAAAAAGAAAGCTCCAACAGCAGGACGCAGCATCGACAGGTGATCGCAATGAGTCTTCTTCGTTGCCTGCAGCTTGAAGAATGTCTTGAGAGTGCATCGAGGTTTGATTTGACCTGAGCGTCATTCGATGCTATGGTATTTGCAAGATATGCGCGGCCAATCTCTGGGGCATTGGGCCGTCAAAACTATCTTTTCGAGCAGCGAAAACAGCCAAACCCATCGTTCTGATCAACTTTTTTAACTGCTCCTTTGTTTGGCTTCGCCCCTTAACACTCCATTGAGATTTGTTGCTTGAACAATTTTGAAGAATTCGGGTTTGTAGAACCCATTATGAAGGCCATTCATGAAACTGGCTATTCGATCCCAACTCCGATCCAACAGGTTGCGATCCCTCCCGTCATGGACGGCTTCGACCTGATGGGATGTGCGCAAACGGGGACAGGGAAAACTGCGGCGTTTGCATTGCCTACGCTTCAGCGACTTGCTGTCACCAAACGTGACACCACGACATCCTTAGGCTATACAACCAGACGCCCAATACGTGGGCTCGTATTGGCACCAACCCGGGAACTTGCTGCTCAGATTGAAGAGAGTTTTTTGACCTATGGCAAGTTCCTGTCCCTTCGCACTAGCGTGGTTCACGGGGGAGTTAGTCAGACACCGCAAGCGCGAGCATTGGAACGCGGGGTTGACATCCTGGTTGCAACTCCAGGCCGACTACTGGACCTAATGAACCAACGAGTCGCCGATATCTCGAAGGTAGAAGTCCTTGTCGTGGACGAGGCTGACCAAATGTTTGACATGGGTTTCCTTCGGGACTTGGAACGCATTGTTTCGCGAGTCCCGTTGGACAGGCAAACATTGATGTTTTCGGCAACCATGCCTGAACCGATTCGTGAGCTAGCAGATAAATGGCTTTACGAACCCAAGTACGTCAAGGTCTCGCCAATCTCGAGTGCATCCGAATTAGTTTCGCAATCGGTGTTTCATGTTGAACTTCAGAATAAGGCCAAGCTTCTTGCTCGGTATCTTAAGTCGTCCAGCGTTACACGCGCGATCGTTTTCGCCAGGACAAAACACGGCGCTGACGACCTAGTTAAAGTACTCATGAAGAATGGAATTCAGGCTGTTGCGATCCACGGCAACAAGAGCCAAAACGCGAGAACTCGCCACTTGGATCAGTTCAAATCAGATCGTCCACCTGTATTGGTGGCCACCGATATCGCAGCCCGAGGAATTGACGTGAGCGGAGTATCTCACGTCATCAATTATCAATTGCCAGAAGTGCCAGAAATCTATGTTCACCGTATTGGTAGAACAGGGCGAGCCGAAGCAACTGGCGTTGCTGTCTCCTTTTGTGGTCCTGATGAACGCGGATGCTTGCGAGATATCGAACGTTTGACCGGTAAAGAGATCGAGGTGAACGAATCGTTCCCCGAGTTTACCTATACCCCTTCTGCTTCTATGTCTTCGGGTACGAAGAGCAGCAAAGGTGCACGCGGCGGACGCAATGCGAAGTCAAGCCAAGGTGTTTCCCTGCGTAAGAAAGTGAAACGAGCGCCCTCGGGTGCAAGCACCTCTTCGAGGTCGAGAACTCAGGGTGGGGCAAGAACACAGCGAACGACATCCTCACGTTCCGCCCCGCGTTAGCGGGAGATTAGACCAATGTCGAACAGTTGTCCCAACTGTTCATGAAGCTTGCAACAATCCACCATCCCAATCCCACGTTCGCCGGCACTCCACGCTCGATTCCCAAATCAAAAAACGCAATGGAAACGTCCCATTCAAGTTTCTATTGTCGGGATGGAACCCCGCTTGGCAGTTCCAAGCAGTTGGGGACAACTGCTTTACAATGTCGAACAGTTGTCCCAACTGTTCATGAAGCTTGCAACAATCCACCATCCCAATCCCACGTTCGCCGGCACTCCACGCTCGATTCCCAAATCAAAAAACGCAATGGAAACGTCCCATCCTAGTTTCTGTCGTCGGGATGGAAACCCGCTTGGCAGTTCCAAGCAGTTGGGGACAACTGCTTTACAATGTCGAACAGTTGTCCCAACTGTTCATGAAGCTTGCAACAATCCCCCATCCCAAGCTCACGTTCGCCGGCACTCCACGCTCGATTCCCAAATCAAAAAACGCAATGGAAACGTCCCATTCAAGTTTCTATTGTCGGGATGGAAACCTGCTTGGCAGTTCCAAGCAGTTGGGGACAACTGCTTTACAATGTCGAACAGTTGTCCCAACTGTTCATGAAGCTTGCAACAATCCCCCATCCCAAGCTCACGTTCGCCGGCACTCCACGCTCGA
>JBIKLJ010000011.1:0-47317 GCA_044359895.1 Pirellula sp. | reverse complement strand
TGACGCTTGGCCGCAATCGTATCGCAATCAGTTGTTCATGAACAACATTCATGGGCAGCGGTTGAATGTCGATGTCTTGAAGGCGAAGAATTCTGGTTACACCGGTAGCTATTCTCCCGATTTTCTGCTGACTGGAGACAAGGCGTCGCAGATTTTGAATTTGCGATATGGCCCGGATGGACAAGCCTGGATGATCGATTGGTACGATATGCAAGCCTGTCACTTGACCGATCCGGGCAAGCACGACCGTAGCAATGGTCGCATCTACAAAATCGTTTACGGCAACAAAAAGCCAGAGTCGGTGGATCTTACCAAAGCTTCAGACGTCGATCTTGCTAACAAAATGTCGCACCGAAACGACTGGTTCGTAAGACACAGCCGCCGGCTTTTGCAAGAACGAGCTGCCGTACGAAAGATCGATCGCAAGGCTGTCGATGTTTTGAAGTCCTTTTTGAAGGTTGCCAACGAAGAAACGACACGATTGAGAGCCGCTTGGGCGCTGTCGTGTACGAATGAGTTGGACGAAGCCACGTTGGAAATGCTTGTGAAGGACCCAAGCGAGTACGTCCGAGCGTGGGCGATTCAGCTTGGGTTCCAAGCCAAAACACGACCGGCATGCGTCCAGCCCAAGCGATTGGCGGAACTCGCAAAGTCAGACAAGTCGCCCGTTGTGCGTTTGTATCTTGCATCTGCGGCTCAGCGTCTTCCGTTAGAAGAACGATGGGATTTGGTAGAAGCACTTGCAGCTCATGGGGAAGACGCGGCCGACCATAACTTGCCGTTGATGATTTGGTATGCGGCGGAACCTTTGGCGGAACTCGATTCTAAGCGCGCGATGGCGTTGGTTCTTAACGCCTCGGAATCCATGCCTTTGCTTCGCGGGTATATGCTCAAGCGTATTGGTTCGACATCGGGGGATCAGGCGGTTGAATCGCTGATGGTCGGGCTGGGGCTTGCCAAATCCGAGGCGGAGCAAATCGCGTTTTTAGACGCAATACGTTCCAGCTTAAAAGGGAAACGACAAGCATCGCCACCGAAGCAATGGCTAGACGTTTACCAAAAGCTACAAAAAGCATCGATGTCTGTGGCTCAACAAGCAGATGCATTAGGTGTGACGTTTGGAAGCCCAGAGGCGTTTCAACGAGTGCGGGATCTTTTGCAGTCGAAACAGCAAAGTGTCGAAAGTCGGAAAGTCGCTTTAAGTTCCTTGATTGGGGCGAAAGACCCGAGGTTGCCAGAGGTGCTGTTCAGCTTGCTCCATGATAATGATCTTCGTACGGCTGCGCTTGCAGGGCTGGCGCAATACGCATCAGCAGACACCCCCAAGAAGGTGTTGGAGGTGTATGCAACTTTGTCTGCTAGCGACAAGCGAATTGCACTCGATACGCTGGCCTCGCGGAAAGATTACGCGTTGGTCATGTTAAAAGCGGTGGAGAGCAAGGCTGTTTTGGCCACCGATCTAAGTGCCGACCTGGTCCGTCAAATGGGCAATCTGAAGGACGCGGATATCAATTCCTTGTTGCAAAAGACCTGGGGGATGGTCAGTGAAACAACGGCGGACAAAGCCAAAATGATAGAGGACTACAAGTCCCTTATCTTGGACAAGCAGGGACCAAAGCCAGATGTATCGCTCGGTCGAGCCGTTTTCGCGAAGACTTGCCAACAGTGTCACATTTTGTTCGACGCGGGTGGCCGAATTGGTCCTGAATTGACGGGTTCGAATCGAAGCAACCTGGACTATTTGTTGAGCAATATCATTGATCCGAGTGCCGTTATGGCCAAAGAGTATCAGCCTACGCTGGTGCAAACCGAAGGGCGACTGGTTTCTGGATTGCTCAAGGAAGAGAACGCGAACTCCATCACGATCCTAACCACCAGCGGATTGGAGACGATCCCCTTAAGCGAGATCGAAGATCGCAAATTGAGTGAGAAGTCCATGATGCCTGAGGATCAGTTGCGACCATTTTCAGCTCATGAGATCCGGTCCTTGGTTGCTTATTTGGGGGCCGATCGCCAGTATCCTGTCTTGGCAACTGCCGACAACGTCTCTGATTTTTATAACGGCAAAGACCTGTCGCAATGGTCCGGCGATGCTGGACTTTGGACGGTTCAAGCAGGTGAAATCGTCGGGAAGTCGGAAGGACTTGAGCGCAACGCGTTCCTGGTAAGCAATTTTACAGTGCAGGATTTCCAGCTATCCATGGATATTTTGTTGGTTGGAAACGAGGGCAACAGCGGAATTCAGTTCCGAAGCCAAAAGACCAAGGAAGGCGTCATGGGTTACCAAGCCGACGTTGGACCTGGCTGGTGGGGTAAGCTGTACGAGGAAGAGGGGCGTGGTTTGCTGTGGGACAAGTCCTCGGAACAACTGGTGAAGGAAGGCGATTGGAATCGCTATGAAATTCGCGCGGTTGGTTCGAAGATTCAGACTTTGATTAACGGCCAGCCTTGTGTGGAACTGGACGACCCTAAGGGGGCCGAGCGCGGGATCATCGCGCTCCAATTGCATTCTGGAGGTGCAACCGAAGTTCGGTTTCGAAATATGGTGTTAACGGTTTTGCCTGAACCACAAAAGTAGTACCGTAGAAGGATAACAACAAGGGGTGTTTGGCCTTACAAGTCAGCCCTTTGGACCGCACAATAAGCATGTCACGTCCATCACCACACGCGATCTATCCATTATGAGCCATACCCACAGTTCCGCTGCAGCCATTCCCGAACCTTCCGTTGTCCCGATCCAGGGGCTTCATTGCGGACATTACTTCTATCGCTGGAAGCGGGACGTATTGGCAAGCATGGGACACGATTTTGTGCACCATGCAAAGTCGGATTTTCTTGCGTCCATCAGTCCGAATGCGGCGGACCGAACGGAGCGAATTCAGTCCTTCATCATCAGCGGGCACAAAGCTGATTTTGCGACCATCATGATGGATTTGAATCCGTTGAAAGTGGATCGCATTCACCAACGGATGATGGGCAGCAAATTGGGCGCTGCGATTGAGCCTGTGTATTCCTTTGTTTCGATGTCGGAGATCAGCGAGTATTTGCCGAACAAAGAACAGTACGCGGCCAAACTGATTCGGACGGGGGAAGACCCGACTTCCGCTACGTTTCAGGCCAAAGTCGCTTCTTACGAAAAGCGGCTCCCTTCGATGTTCGCTCAGCGGATTGCCCCTGAATTTCCAAATTGGCCAGCCATGTGCTTTTATCCAATGAATAAGGCACGCAATGTGGGAGCGAACTGGTTCCTGCAACCTTTTTCGGCGAGAACAGAGATGATGGCAGAGCACGCTCAAAGCGGAATGGCCTTTGCGGGCCGAGTGACTCAGTTGGTAACAGCATCGGTTGGGTTAGACGACTGGGAATGGGGAGTGACCTTGTGGGCCAAGAATCCTCAATATCTCAAGGAGATCGTTTACACGATGCGATATGACTCCGCGAGCGCACGCTTTGGGCAGTTTGGTTCGTTTTACACGGGTTATCTGGCTTCGGGGGCAGATATCCTTGAGCACTGCTTCGTTTAGTCGGGCGACATCCGCTTTGATTCTACAAATGGCGACTGTTCCATATGGCAGGTCGCGTTAGAATTTCTTTTGTAAATGGCAGCTCTTACGCTCGCCAACTCGATTCCATGACACTCGGCAGCCAGCGTGGCTTGGCTGCGCGATCCTCGCAATGAAAGTTATCGCCCAATGAATGAGGAAACAATTCAGCGGATTCATGCAACCTACGGGATTGAGAACTGGTCGGCTGGCTATTTTGATGTAAATCATCAAGGAAATGTGATCGCACGTCCTTCTGCAAATGATCCGCGGTTTGTGGATTTAAAGCAGTTGGTGGACCACCTGGTTCGGGACAAAAAGATCCAATTGCCAGTCATCCTCAGATTTCCACAGATCCTGACCAACCAACTGCGAATTTTGACGGGGGCATACAGCGACGCGATACAGCAGTTTGACTACAAGGGAAAGCATTACCCAGTTTTCCCGATGAAGGTCAATCCGCGACGTGAGGTTGTGGAAGAGTTTCTTAAAGAAAGCGATCGATGCCGCGTTGGCTTGGAGTGCGGATCGAAAGCTGAGCTTTATGCGGCAGTTGCACAGGATCAAACACCTGACTCGCTCTTGATATGCAACGGATTCAAGGATGAAGCCTTTTGTCGACTCGCATCGCTAGCGGTTCAAGCTGGAAAACGGGTGGTGGTGGTGGTCGAGAAACTGAACGAACTGAAGATGCTGCTTCGGGTGGCTTCGGACGTAGGTGTTTGCCCCTTTATCGGTCTGCGAGCCAAGTTGTACACCCGAGGGTCTGGGAAATGGGCGAGCTCCGGTGGTGATTCGGCGAAGTTCGGACTAACAACTTCGGAGATCATCCAATGCGTTCGACTGTTGCGTGAACATAAAATGGAAGAAAAGCTGAAGCTGCTGCACTTTCATATCGGCTCCCAGATCACCGACATCAAGCGTGTGAAAAACGCCATGAAAGAAGCTGCCCGAGTCTACTCGAAAATCCATCAGTTGGGCTTGCCAGTCGATTTTCTCGACATTGGGGGCGGACTTGGAGTCGATTACGACGGTTCGAAGACGCGTTTTGAATCGTCGATGAACTACACGGTCCAAGAGTTTGCGAACGATGTGGTTTATACGGTCCAAACGGTTTGCGATGAGGAAAATGTTCCGCATCCGAATCTGGTCACAGAAAGTGGTCGCATGATGACCGCCTACCACACTGTTCTTGTGGTTTCCATTCGAGAAGAAATCGAAACCTTTGCGGACGATCAGCCAGTTGTAGAAATTGACGCAGACGATCCGCAGGTTATCACCGAGTTAAAAGGGCTGTGCGACGACATCAATGGTAAAAACTATTTCGAATACTACCACGATGCAGTCGAACTCAAAGACGAACTTCACACCCAGTTCAATCTTGGATTGATCTCTTTAGAGGATCGTGCGAAGGGGGAAGTGCTTTACTGGGAAGTGTGCGCTTTGGCATTGAAGGAGTCTGAATTGTCACGGACCCCCAATGAAGAGTTCGAAGATGTGAAGCGAGTGTTAGCGGCCAAGTATCTTTGCAACTTCTCGCTGTTCCGTTCCGCGCCCGACTCTTGGGCGATTGGCCAATTGTTTCCCATTGTTCCGCTCCATCGCCTTCAAGAATCCAAAGTGGATTTTGCTACCTTGGTCGATGTGACTTGCGATTCGGATGGGAAGATTGATAAATTTGTCGACCTGAAAGACGTAAAAGAAACGCTCGAACTGCCCGAGTGGAAAGAGAACGAAGAATACTATATCGGCTTGTTCTTGGTGGGGGCTTACCAAGAGGTGATGGGGTCTTTCCACAACTTATTTGGCCTACCGAATGAAGCTCAAATTTTCATGGAATCGGATGGGCAGTTTCACGTGTCCAAATTAGTCCAAGGAAGCCGCATCCATAACATGGTTGCGTTCGCAAGATACGAGACGACTCAGTTGCAGTCTGCATTTTCGAAACGCATTCAGCATTTAGTCGCTGCGGGCACCTGTTCGGAAGCTAAAGCAAAAGATCTCACCGACCAATACAACGCTGCAGCCCAGTGGACTACCTACTTGGAATAGCGAGGTAGGCTAACTGGCAAGATCGCCGGACACCTGGACCATAGCGAGAAACACGTCACATTCCTTCATGTTTTCAACACACCGTTTCTGAGCCGTCTTATTCCTTAGGATTGTTACAAGTTGCCTCTTTGGATTGTTTTTCCAATGCAAGGCTAATTCTTGCCGATGACCATCTAGGCCGTCGTTGAAACCAGCAAAAACATCTTGAAGATCGAATAATCATGTTTTCACTTAAAAAGCGATACGTGGTTGTCATTGGGATCTTAGGTGGCCTGGGAATCGCTAATCAAGATTTCCTGAAATCCTCGTGGGTGCGATTGCAAAGCATGACGGCTCAAGCATCTCGAGCGATGCCATCAAATCGTGATTTGCAACAACCCTTTTTGGCTGAAGGGTTCATGTCGGACGGTTCTCGTTCGCAACCAACGCAGGCTGACCGATATCCTCCAGATGGCCACTCTTCGGCCAACACCTCTTTCGGCGCTGGAACCGCTTTTCAATTACCTTCCACATCGGGGGCGACCAAGTTCAGTTCCGCGTCCGAGAGCAGTTCTGCAAGAATGGTGTCGGCGACGAATCGCAACGAAGCTTCCCGTGCGCCCGCGGATCTGTTGAAGATTCGAATCGCTACCTTCAACTTGAATGCGTTTGGAGAATCGAAGCTGCAAAAATCGGCGGTGGTGGAATCGATTGCCATGTTGATTCGCAAGTTTGATGTTGTTGCCGTTCAGCACATTCAATCCAGGCAGTTGAACATCCTTCCCGAGCTCATCGACAAGGTAAACATCTCGGATCGCAGGTACGAATATTGCATTGGTCCCCGCGTTGGTCCTGAGGGGAATCAACAGCAATTTGCATTCATCTTGGATTCGGATCGGATTGAGACTGATCGGCAGATGCTTTACACGGTCGAAGATCCTCAGCAGATACTAACGTTTGAGCCTTTGGTGGGTTGGTTCCGAGCGAAGACGGTTCGCGCCAGTGAGGCGTTTACTTTTTCGTTGGTGAACATTCGCATCGATCCATTGAATGAGATTAGGGAGCGTCAGGCTCTGCCAGATCTTTTGCGAAGTGTGCGGCAGGACGGACGGCTGGAGGACGATATCATTTTGGCAGGCGATTTCGGGTGTTCGGAAAAGGAGCTTGGAGCATTGCGAGGGTCCGGAGTGGTGTTTGCCTTGGAAGGCACCCCGACCACGGTAACCGGCGAGGCCATGCTGGATAATATCATTGTGCCCGCGAGAGCGACCGATGAGTTTACGGGCCGAGCTGGGGTGGTCGACTTCTTGAGGCAAAACAATTTGTCCATCGATCAAGCATTCCAAATAAGCACGCATATGCCAGTTTGGGCAGAGTTTACTGCCACGGAGGGTGGTCTCTCCGTGGAGTAGTGAGTTGCTGGACCATATTCTTGGGGCGGGGCAGTTGGTACCACACAAGATAGCATCGGTTCATTATAATCATGCCCCCAACACGCTTCCTACTTCCCAAAGGGTCTTCTTGTGTCCGAACTAACGAACAGTGGCAAATGGTGGAGAGATCTGACTCCCTACCATTGGTTTGTATTCTCCATGGCTTCGTTGGCATGGCTATTTGATTGCCTGGATCAACAGATCTTTATTCTGGTCCGAAAAGAGGCTCTGCGTTTTCTTTTGCCCCCTTCGATGGACGGGTCGGAAGTGCAGGCCTACTCCGGGTATGCGACCAGTATCTTTATGATCGGTTGGGCGACGGGAGGGATGATTTTCGGGTCGGTTGGAGACAGATTTGGCAGGGCGAAAACACTCACTTTGACGGTGCTTCTTTATTCGTTCTGCACCGGCTTGTCCGCTTTTTCGGTGGGTTGGGTTGACTTTGCAGTGTATCGATTTTTGACGGGACTTGGCGTGGGTGGAGTCTTCGGATTGGCGGTAACTTTGGTTGCGGACACTTTGCCACCTAGGTCTCGAACTGGAGCGCTTGGAATGTTGCAGGCGTTGTCCGCGGTTGGCAACATTGGCGCCGGTTTGGCGTATCTCTTTGTTACGAAGGTGGTCAAGTTGGAGCCGTCAGTAAGCTGGAAAGTCATGTTTCTATTGGGAGCTCTGCCAGCCTTTCTCTGTGTTTTTCTTCAAATGAAAATGAAAGAGCCAGAGGCTTGGGTGAAGGCACGTGCAGAGGGGAAGTTGACGGGAGTCAAGTTTGGGTCTTATGGCGAGCTCTTTGGAACCCCAGTACTTCGGTACAACGCCATCATGGGGATGTTATTGTGCGTGGCTGGAATCATAGGCATTTGGGGGATTGGTTTCTTTTCGCCGGATTTGGTTCGCGACGTCATTACGTTGAATCTCAAGAATGAAGGGATTCCCCAAGATCAGATCGCCGAGCAAGCCAACATGCTGGTGTCGTTCAACAACATTATCCAGAATTTAGGAGCTTTTGTTGGCATGATGGGGTTCACCGCCCTAACACAAGTGATCGGTCGGAAGAAAGCATTTATGATTGCGTTCGTTGCGGCTCTGGTGGCAACCAACGCCTATTTTCAGATTTTCAACGGTGTCCGACATCTATGGCTGAGCGGACTGATGGGCTGTTTTCAGATGGCATTGTTCGCAGGCTTTGCGATCTATTTGCCTGAATTGTTTCCGCTGCGTTTGCGAAGCACCGGTACAAGTTTTTGTTACAACGTTGGCCGTTACTTTGCGGCTGCCGGTCCGATCACTTTGGGATTGTTGCAGCTTCAAATGGCGACCAAATTCAAGGATATGCCGGAACAAAAGATCGATGCGTTTCGTGACGCTTGCAGCTACATGAGCGTCGTGTTTGTGATGGGTTTGATTGTGGTTTTCTTCCTTCCCGAAACGAAAGACAAACCCCTTCCGGAATAGCCGTGGGTTTTCAAGGTGAGCTATGGAGACGCAATTTCGTCCTGATCTGATAGCCTCGGATTGCTTTGTTGCTTCGAACGCGACTGTGCGAGGTGATGTGCAACTGGGAAGCAAGTCCTGTGTTTTGTTTGGCGCCGTGGTCCGAGGCGATTCAGCTCCGGTTCGGATCGGGGCGCATAGTAACGTCCAAGACCTATGTTGTTTGCACGGCGATCCTGGTTTCCCGTGTCACGTTGGGGATCGTGTCACTGTCGGCCATGGGGCGATCGTTCACGGGGCAACGGTCGAGAACGATTGTTTGATTGGTATCAAGGCCGTAATCTTAAACGGTGCGGTCATCGGATCGGGGTCGATCGTCGCAGCGTGCGCCTTGGTACCAGAGGGAAAGATCATTCCACCCAATTCCCTGGTCATGGGGGTGCCTTGCAAAGTGGTTCGGCAAGTCACCGCCGAGGATGCTCGACTGATTTCTCATGGTTCTGAGCATTACGTCGAGATGGCTCAGCGGTATCTGCAAACGGAACCCGGTTCTGCGGGAATCTCAGGACGGTAACGTAGTGCTGTGCTTTACAAAGCTTCGTGATGAAACGGTCGTCTGTGTTCGATGGAGTTGGCGGCCTCTGGAAGGATCGGCGCCCAAGCTGCGGCGACCAATCTTCTTTCGAGCGCTTCGTGTTCCATGATGGCTTCGTAGAGCCGTTTCATTTGACGAAACATTTCATGAGTTTCGCTGCATAGCACGCCGCAGTACTCCAGTTCATCTAGTTGTTCACTAAGCGCGGTGCACTGGAGCATCAGGCTAACGTGTTGCCCGATCGCTTTGGTGACATTTTTGTCTTGGACATCGCCTGGGCCAACTACATATCCAAAGGTTTCTTCCAGTCGGAACTGGCAAGACATTTGTTCGCGAAGTCGGTGCAGCAACGGACCAGCGTTCTGCTCAATCCATTCGGCGGAGAATGGCTCTTGAGCGTAGGAACCCAGCAGAGCCACGTCTTCCCACAGGGCAACGTTGCAGTCCTTGAGTTCGTTTAAGAAAGCGTGATTGATGACGCGTGTGATTTGATCTGAAGCCATTCCATTACCCCCAGTAGCGATTTTTGTTTTCGAACCAGACATTATTTCCTGATGGGCTGCATCTGGTAGGGTAGCGATCTTCAGATCGGCACGCAACTATTTTGTCATTTTTTCAGATACTCTGCCGCTTGAAGGGCGAAGTAGGTCAAGATGCAGGAAGCGCCAGCGCGTCGAAACGACATCAGGCTTTCAAGGATGCACGCACGTTCGTTGATGGCACCCTTCTCACTTGCGAACTTGAGCATCGCATATTCGCCTGAAACCTGGTAGGCAGCGACGGGGACTTGGAACGTGTCGTGGATGCGACGAATGATGTCCAGGTAAGGCATACCAGGTTTTACCATCACGATATCTGCCCCTTCTTGAATATCCAGAGCGACTTCGCGCATGGCTTCGTCGCTGTTGGCTGGGTTCATTTGGTAGGTCTTTTTCTCCCCCCCCTTGAGGGAGCTGGCCGAGCCAACGGCGTCTCGAAAGGGGCCGTAAAATGCCGAAGCGTATTTGGCAGAGTAGGACATAATACTTACGTCGCTGAATCCCGCTTGATCAAGCGATTTTCGAATCGCGCCCACGCGTCCGTCCATCATATCCGATGGGGCGATGATGGTCGCTCCTGCTTCGGCTTGCACCACGGCTTGCCTGCACAGCACATCGACTGTCGCATCGTTGACCACATAGTTATCGATCAAGAGACCATCGTGTCCATGCGAAGTGTAAGGGTCGAGCGCTACATCGCATACGATTCCCATCGATTCCCCCAATTCGGCGGCAATGCTTCGAGTGGCGCTGCACATGAGATTGTCAGGGTCCAGAGCATGCGCCCCGTCGTTGGACTTCTTGGATGCTGGGGTAACTGGAAAAAGTGCGATGGCTGAAATACCCAAGGAGGCGGCTTGGGCAGCCGCTTGAGTCGCCAGATCGATACTGAGTCGTTCAACTCCCGGCATGCTGGAGATAGGTTCGCGTCGATTCGTCCCTTCGAGCAAAAAGATTGGCCAGATGAGGTTTTGGGCAGAAAGGTGAGTCTCTTGCAGCATTTCCCTTACCCAAGGCCATCGCCGGTTGCGACGCATGCGGGTTTGCGGGAAGGATGGGGATTGAAAGTGATCAGGCATCGGAAATCACTGGTAGATAAAGAGGGTAAATCCAGATAAACTTAAGGAATGAAAGTCTATCCTACCCACCTCTCCTGAAGAAAGTCCTTCTATGTCCAGAGTGTACCGAAATTCAGCTATCCGATCCGTTCTTGTCGGTTGCATTGCCTCATCCGGTCTTTTCTTGCAAGTCCAAGCTCAAGAAGACAAGGGCCCGGCCGTACGGAATCAGAACGCATCGGCCCCGGCTGTTCCGTCTGGCGAGGGGTGGACCAAGCTGTTCGATGGCAAAACATTGGCGGGATGGAAACAAAAAAATGGGTGGGCTACGTATCGGATCGATGGGGATGCGATTGTTGGGGTCACCTCCAAAGACAGCCCTAATTCGTTCCTTTGCACCGCGAAGGATTACTCCGATTTCGAACTAAAGTTTGAGGTGAATGTCGCAAACGAACTGAATTCGGGGGTCCAAATTCGGTCGAAGAGCATTCCTGAAAAGGATGGTGGCCGAGTTCATGGGCCTCAAGTGGAGATTGAAGCCAGCCCTGGCGAATCGGGTTACGTTTATGGGGAAGCGACGGGGCGCAATTGGATTTCGCCCACCCAGCCTCCTCACGAAGCTCTCAAGAACGGTCAGTGGAATCAATACCACATCCGTGCCGTAGGAACTCGAATTCAAACTTGGATCAATGGTAAGCTTATCGAAGACATGACCGATCCACAGTCGCACTTGTCTGGTTTTATTGGCTTGCAGGTGCATGGCATCCCATCGGATCAAGGGCCATTCCAAGTCAAGTGGCGAAACATTGAAATCCGAGAAGTGAAAAAATAGTCTGCGTGTGGACATGTTGCGTGTGGACATGTGGCATGTGGACATGTGGCATGTGGACATGCATTGCATGCGGACATGCATTGCATGCGGACATGCAGCGACGAAGTTAGCTCAGTACCCGTATTGATTTTGAGATTCATGAAGACCTCCTTGTTCACGTCAATCGTTTCGGCCTGCGGTATTCTTTTGGCAATCTTGGCCTGCTCTGGTTGCAAGCCAGAGAACGGACCGCCGGTTTTGCATGAACCAAACTATCTCTACACGCATGCTGTTGGGACCGCCGAGGACACGGATCTCGAAAAGCCTCTTGCCGACACTCAGGATTTGTTGGTCGAGTGGTTTGGTACTTTGGACGAACCCAAGCTTCCCCCGCTGTTGCAAGAGGAAGATTACGAGGATCTGCTATCGTTGGAATTGCTCAAGAAAGCGGCTGGACCGGCTGTCGCAACCGTCGAGCCCGGCGAAACAGGTCTTTATCGCCAGCTCTGTTCTTCTTGCCATGGTGACACCGGTCAGGGACGAGGCCCGGTTGCTGCTTCACAAAATCCGTACCCTCGTGAATTTCGCCACGGTGTCTTCAAGTACAAGAGCACGCCGCGGCGCTACAAACCGTTGAAAGAGGATATCGCAAAGTCGCTTCGTCGAGGGCTTGCGGGAAGCCAGATGCCGCTGTTTGATAAATTGCCAGACGACAAGATCAACGCCTTAGTCGATTACGTTATCTTCCTTTCGATCCGTGGTGAGTTCGAACGAAAATTGATTTACAACGCTGCGTATGAGCTGGATTTGGAGAAGGATCGGGTTTATTCCGCTTCTTTAAAGAGGATGCCCGACGAAACATCGAAGAAGACGCTGGAATCCCAAGTGGATTCCGCAACGGAAATTTTGACGGAGATCGCGGACCTTTGGGTCGAAACACCTGATAGCCTTGAAGAATTTGATTTGCCCGATTTTCCTGTGTTTGGGTCCGAGACAGATGAGAATCGCGATCAGCTAGCTGCTTCGATTGAAAAGGGCAAGGCGTTGTTCGCGAGCGAGATATCCGCCTGTTCGAAATGCCATGGGGCAAATGCGATGGGGGAGGGGACTCAACAACCCGATTATGACGACTGGGCCAAGGACTGGACTTCCAAGATTGGAATCAACCCGACGAATGTCGAGGAATTAATGCCATTCATGGCTCGTGGGGGCATGAAGCCACAAGCATTAAAGCCTCGAAACATTGTGGAGGGGAAATTGCGCGGTGGGCGAGAACCGATGGAGATCTATCGACGAATTCGTTACGGAATTGTTGGCTCCCCGATGCCAGCTGCCTCTGTCGTCAGTTCACCCGATCAAACCGGTCTCCAGGAAGACGATGTTTGGCACTTAGTCAATTACGTGCTTTCGATCGCCCAACCCGCGGAAGCAGCGCCACCAGCGAGCCAGCCAAAGCAGGCCTCGTCTGATGACCAAGTTATGAAAGTAGGGGCAAATAACTAAGGATTGACGCAAGCCCTGACGCATTGATTCAAGTCGAAATATAATAGAGGTTCGACTAGCGACTTTCATCTCACCCACGATTCTGCACCGAATGAATTCCCTACCTGATCCTGCATTCAAGCATTCGTCCGTTGCCAGGCCGGTTTCCGGCACGAACATTCCGGCATTTTGCTTCGAAACCATCCATGAACTTTCTCACTATGCGGCCCACTTGGTCGCAGGGCTTGTTCGTGAACGTGCTGCTCTTGGGCAAAAAACGGTGGTCGGTTTGCCCGCCGGCTCGACCCCGTTGACGACATTTCGCGAACTGATTCGACTTCATCGTGACGAAGGGCTGGATCTTTCGAGCGTGGTTCTATTCGCTCTTGATGAATACTACGGTTTGCCGATCAACAGTCCTCAGTCGCACCGCGATTGGTTGCAAACTCAGTTGCTGGCCCACGTGAATATCCCTGCAGACCAAGTTTTCTTTCTCGATGGCCAATTGCACGCAAGCGACATTGAATTGCATTGTAGGCGTTACGATGAAGCCATTCAGCAAGCTGGCGGATTGGATTTGGTGATCCTGGGCATTGGGATGAATGGGCACATTGGTTTCAACGAGCCATTTTCGGTGCGACGAAGCCGAACAAGATTGTGCACCTTGGATCCGATTACGCGTCGAGGAGTCGCGAGTGATTTTTTTGGCGAGGAAAACGTACCTACTCAGGCACTGACCGTTGGCATGGCTGGGATTCTTTCTGCCAGACGAATTCTGTTGCTGGCCATTGGGGAACACAAAGCCAACATTGTGGCCGAGACGTTGGAGAAGCCGGTAAACGATCGCGTGCCCGCTTCGTATTTGCAAGAGCATGGCGATGTTCGAGTGTTGTTGGACGCTCCGGCTTCGTCGCTGCTCAAAGGTGCATCCACCCCGTGGCTTCTTGGAAATGTCGTCTGGAGTGACGATCTTATTAAGCGAGCAACGCTTTGGTTGTGCAAGCAGACCGGAAAGGCGCTGCTGAAGCTGGATTCGGACGATTTCCGTGCTCATGATTTGCATCAGTTGCTACGGCATCACGGTCCTGCCGAGATTATTGCGCAGCGCGTTTTCCGATGGATGCTGGACACGATCGATTACCATCCTGCGGGCCAACAACCTAAAAAGACTCTTTGCTTCAGTCCGCATCCAGACGATGACGTGATCAGCATGGGGGGCACTCTGATCCGTTTGATTGAAGACAAGCACGAGGTTCATATTGCGTACATGACCAGTGGCAACATTGCCGTCTTCGATCACGATGCACGCCGAGTGGCAGAACTGGTCGCTGACTACAACCAAATGTTCGGCATCGATCAAGCTCAATCTGGTGCTTTGGCGGAACAGGTTCGGACGGCTATTCACGAAAAGAAGCCTGGTCAGCCGGATGCTGAATCCATTTTGCAAATCAAAGGGCTCATTCGAAGAAGCGAGGCAAGAGCAGCGGCCATTGCGATCGGTTGTCACGATTCGAATCTGCACTTCTTGGATTTGCCTTTCTATCGGACTGGAACCATTGCGAAAAAACCGGTTGGACCCGAGGACATTGAGATCATTGAAAGGCTGCTTCAGTCGCTGAAGCCAGATCAGATTTATGTTGCCGGCGACTTGGCGGATCCCCATGGAACCCACCGTGTATGTGCGGAAGCGATCTTTGCAGCCTTGATACGCATGCGAGAGAGAAACGAACCCATTCCGGACGTTTTGCTTTACCGTGGTGCTTGGCAAGAATACCCGCTGCATGAGATCGAGATTGCTGTCCCGTTGAGCCCTGGCGATTTGGCCTTAAAGCGTCAATCGATTTTTATGCATGAAAGCCAAAAGGACAAAGCGCTCTTTCCCGGAAGTGACCCACGTGAGTTTTGGCAACGGGCCGAGGATCGAAATCGGGGAACGGCCGACTCTTACAACAAGATCGGGCTTCCTGAATTCTTTGCCTTGGAGGCGTTTGCACGATGGAAAGGCAATCCGATCTAGGCTAAGGATCGCAAGGTTGCGATTGTGGTGGGCGAATTCGATTCAAATAGCAGGAGACGTTAAGGACGATCATGAAAGTAGACGAAATCCCCAATCCATCCGCAGCTCAGCTAGCGGAATTGCCGCGACAAATCGGTTTTGTACCGTCGGTGGTTTCCGATCCTAAGGTTCTTTCAACAGGCCAGATTCGCAAGTACAACGAAGAAGGCTATTTGATGCCCTTCCAAGGTTTGGATCGCGATGAGTCGAGAGAATTGCGAGCCTTCTTTGATGGTGTATTGGCCGCCTTTATCGAACTCGGGCGGACCAGCTATTCGATCAATACAGCTCATTTGAGGTTCGCGAGGATCTACGAACTGGTGCATCACCCCAAGTTGGTTTCGGTGGTCTCGGACTTGCTTGGCCCGAATGTGGTTTGCTGGGGCTCGCATTTCTTTTGCAAGATGCCACGCGACGGAAAACGAGTGCCATGGCATCAGGACAGTACTTATTGGCCTCTGAGCCCAACCAAGACAGTTACCGTTTGGTTGGCCATTGACGATGCGGACCCTGAAAATGCGAATATGAAATTCATTCCCAAGTCTCATTTGCATGGCTTGATCGACTACGACTTGACGAACGATGTCGACACGGTTCTCGATCTCGCCGTAAAGAATCCGACGTCTTATGGTGAAGGAGAGGTAGATGTCACTCTTTCAGCGGGGCAGTTTTCGGTGCATTCGGACCTGCTGCTTCATGGTTCGGAGGCGAATCTTTCCAGTCGTCGGCGTTGCGGGCTAACGATTCGATACGCGGCAGCGGATGTGACCACATGGTACGACTGGCACAAGAAGGGGATTGTCGTTCGAGGTGAAAATGTCAGTGGGGCATGGGCCAACCCACCCTGTCCTGACCACTGAGCCTGCGGCCCTTTGGGTAGGTACTTCTTTTCGCTCGCGCAGCTTGGCTCTCCATCGTACTCGTACTCAATGAAATGGTACGCGTACGTGTACTCGAAAGCACGGAGCTTGGCACCTACCTGGAGCACAAACGTCGGATAAGATAACGCACCCTCTCTACAACGCCGATGATCTTTTGAACGAGAATCCTTGATGGGGAGTATGACGAAAGGCCGCTCGCTTTGTAGAATATGCATTCGAAGATTTAGCGTGAGTCTTGAGCGTCGTCTCTCATCGAAGTGAGACTTCGAGCCGGCTTGACGTCGACGAAATCCTCTCGCAGTTGCATGCTCCGGCGGCGTTATAGGGATGAGAGGATTTGTCGACCTTAATCAGTTTAGTTTATCCGTGGAGTTACCAATGCGTTTAGTTTGTTTGCGTGTAGTGTCTTGTGCATATGCGGCGTTTGCCATGGGAGCGGTATGCAGTCCACTGGCATTTGGTCAGTCGCCGGCGGGCAACGTCAAAGCTGTGGACCGCAGCGTGCTACCGATTCACGAACCTGATCGTCCGTTCTACAAGGAACTCGACGCGAGGAATGCAAAGCCGCCAGCGCGGTGGGACGTCAAGGCTCCTGAGGGGGCACCAAACGTTGTGGTCGTATTGATTGACGATATCGGTTTCGGCCACTCGAGTGCGTTCGGTGGTCCGTGCGTTATGCCGACCTTGGAACGACTCGCCAACAATGGGCTCAAGTACAACCGCTTTCATACCACAGCCCTGTGCAGTCCAACGCGGACGGCGTTGTTGACGGGGTACAATCACCACAGCAATAATGCCGGAGCGATTATGGAGGTGGCGACTGCGTATCCTGGAAATACGGGTATTCGTCCCCAAAGCATTACTCCGATGGCGGAGGTGCTGCGCATGAACGGATACTCAACCTCTGCGTGGGGTAAGTACCACGAAACACCACCTTGGGAAGTGAGTGTGAGCGGTCCGTTTGACCGCTGGCCGACCAGGTCGGGTTTTGATGAGTTTTACGGGTTCATCGGCGGTGAGACCAATCAGTGGGATCCGATGATCGTTCATGGCACAACCCCGATGCGCAAGCCCGAGGGAGAAGAGGACTATCACTTTACGACCGACATGACGGAACACGCCATCTCGTGGATGCGATCGCAGCAATCGTTGACTCCCGATAAGCCGTTTTTCATGTACTTTGCAACGGGTGGCACGCATGCCCCCCACCATGCGCCCAAAGAATGGATCGACAAGTACAAAGGCAAGTTCGATATGGGCTGGGACAAGCTGCGCGAGCAGACGCTTGCCCGACAGATTGAACTAGGGGTGGTTCCCAAGGGGACGAAGTTGGCTCCCAAACCGGAAGCGATCAAGGATTGGGACAATTTGAGTGCCGACGAGCAGCGGCTTTTCGCTCGCCAAATGGAAGTCTTCGCTGGATTTGCCTCGCACACCGATCACGAAGTGGGGCGGTTGGTGCAGAGCATCGCCGACGTTGGCGAACTCGATAACACGCTGATCATCTATGTCGTCGGTGACAACGGTTCGAGCGCCGAAGGTGGCATGTTGGGTATGTTCAACGAGGGGACTTATTTCAACGGAGTCGCTGAGACGACCGAGTTCATGCTCGGTAAAATCGATCAATGGGGGGGCCCCGAATGCTTCAACCATTTTGCGGCCGGTTGGGCTGTTGCGGGAAACACTCCGTTTACTTGGACCAAGCAAGTTGCCAGTAACTTTGGTGGGACCAGAAATGGCGTGGTTTATCATTGGCCTGCGGGGATTAAGTCCAAGGGGCAGGTTCGCGATCAATTCCATCACGTGGTCGACTTGGCGCCGACCGTTTTTGAAGCGGCCAAGATCCCGGCTCCTAAGGAGGTTAATGGCGTCAAGCAATTGCCGATCGAAGGGGTCAGCATGGCATACAGCTTTGATGCGCCCAAGGCGGAAGATCGTCGTAAAACTCAGTACTTCGAAATGGCGGGCAATCGTGCGGTGTACCATGACGGTTGGTTTGCCGGCACGATTCACAAGGCTCCGTGGGAGGCCCAGCCCCGCCGTCCTTTGGTCGACGATGTTTGGGAGTTGTATCATGTCGATAAGGATTTCAGCATGAGCAAGAATCTGGCCGCTGAAAATCCGGGCAAGCTCAAGGAACTGCAAGCATTGTTCACTAAGGAAGCGATCGATCACCATGTCTTGCCGATTGACGACCGAACCATCGAACGGTTCGACCCGAAGGTCGCAGGGCGCCCCGATTTGATGGATGGACGGAAGAAACTAACCGTTTATCCCGGCATGGTTTTCTTGGCTGAAAATGCATTCATCAACGTGAAGAACGCGTCGGTAGATATGGTCGCCGATGTGGAGGTCCAAGGGGAAAAAAACCATGGTGTGCTTGTTGCACAAGGTGGTCGCTTTGGCGGATGGGCCTTCTGGGTAGATCATGGTCGGCCGATGTACTCCTACAACTTCCTCGGCTTGGAGGTCTTCCAGGTTGCGGGTAGTCAAGCGATGTCCGATGGCAAGCACACCCTCAAAATGGCCTTTGATTACGATGCGAATCAGGGGCGAGGTGCTGGCGGAACCGCCACGCTTTTCATTGATGGCAAAAAAGTAGGTGAGGGGAAAATTGGCAAGACGCACCCCAATGTTTTTTCGCTCGACGACACGGCAGATACCGGTGTCGATACCGGAACGCCAGTGGATGAGGCCTACGGAGAGGGACGCAAGAACGCATTCTCCGGCCAGCTGAGCCAGGTAAGCATCGAATTGAAGTAAGGCCGTTTTTCAGGTGCTACGTGAATGTCTAGTGCACCAAACCTATTGCGACGTGTCGGGACAAGCCCGACCGTCGCGAGAGCGTGCACGCTCGCGGATGGAGTTAGGTGCCAGGCACCTAACTCCATCACCTTCGACGATGTGATGATCGCTTTTTGCGATTGCTCGAGGAACAATCCTTAACGCTCGTGTTGCGTGCTCTTTGATGCTGGCCGGGGATAGTTTCCAAAAAAACGGGCTATTTTAAATAAATTTGCGTAGCGGCAGAATCTCATCAATGCATGTTGGACACTTGACTTGTACCGTTGCAATTTTGTTCAATAAGCTTCGGTTGTCACCTTCTTGAACTCGTACTCATCGATCGGAAACCTACTTATGTGTCCGCGTGCAATTCTTGTTCTGATCCTCGTCGCGATCCAGTGCTTCAGCCTTTGCGGCCAAGAGCGTCCGTTCGAATACCAAGAGGTCGTACTCGACAACGGATTGAGGGTTGTTTCGCTCGAGGACTTCACATGTCCGATTGTCGCGGTCCAGGTTTGGTACCATGTCGGCTCTAAAAACGAGGAGCCAGATCGGCAAGGCTTTGCGCACATGTTTGAGCATATGATGTTCCGCGGAACCGATCGGCTCAGTGAAACAGGGCACTTTGACAATATCCGCAAGGTTGGTGGTAATTGCAACGCGTACACATCCTTTGATCAAACGGTTTATGTTAACGAGGTCCCGAGCAATCAACTCGAACTGGTGCTGTGGCTCGAAGCGGAACGAATGGCTTTTTTGAAGATTGACGAGAAGGGTTTTTATACGGAGCGCAAGGTGGTCGAGGAGGAGCTGCGCATGGGGCACAATCGCCCCTATGGCCGGGCGCCTGAAAAAGTCCTAGCGGCGATGTACTATGATCGTCCTTACGCATGGACGCCAGGTGGGCAGATTTCTCACCTTCGCAAAGCCCCGATCGAGGAGCTGGCTGCCTTTTGGAACAAGCATTACGTACCCAACAATGCAACGCTCGTGGTGGTGGGTGCGGTCAAGAACGAGGATGTTCGGAAGCTCGCGACGAAGTACTTTGGCTGGATTCCAAAATGCAACGATACAGAGCAACCGGAATTCAAGCCATTTCCGATGGACAAGCCTCGACCACCGATCGTGATCGCTGAGGATAAAGGGCCATTGCCACTCATCGGATGCGCTTATTTCACGGTCGGTTCAGACCATCCGGACTCCGTAGCGCTCGAGGTTCTCATGGGGGTCCTCGGCGGTGGAGAATCAAGCCGTATCTATGTCGATATTGTCAAGGAACAAAAGATCGCCCAGATCGCTATCGGTGGGTCGTTTGCGTTTGAAGACAGTGGAATCGCGGGTGCCGGAGGTGTGCTGCTGCCTCTGGTGGGTGATAAATCGCTGCTGATGAAGACAATCGACAAACATATCGAGCGGATCGTCAACGAACCAATCACCCAAGCGGAACTCGACAAGATGAAGAATCAACTCCGCCGCAACGAGGTGTCAGGTGCGACCACGGTCGCGAGCAAGGCATCACGCCTGGGGAACTATGCCGTGCTTTTTGGGAATACAGATCGCATTAACCAACGGCTCAGGGAAATCGAAGCGGTCACGATTGAAGATGTTCAGCGTGTGGCACAGAAGTACCTCGTTCCCAACAACCGCCGCGATATAAGCATCGAGCCTAGTACCGGAGGTATGTTGAAGTCCCTATTCGGTGGTTCTAAGAAACCAGCCTCGAGCGATGAAGGGCCCGCACCCAGTGAGCCGACGACCAATCGAATCGTCGATCGTTCCGGGCCGAAAGCAGGTGCGTTGCGTCCAGACGATTTCCCCGAGAAACCGCCGGTTTCTGGGCCGATCGATTCGGTCCCTGAACCGGTTGTCGCCAAGAAGAGATTGTCCAATGGCTTGAACATAGCCGTAATTAGCAATCATGAAGTTCCCATGGTTTCCTTAGTCCTGGGGATCCGAAGTGGCTCTTGGACCGAGCGCAAGCCCGGTGTTGCGGCGATGACGATGAGCATGCTCTCCCAAGGGACCAAAAATAAGAATGCGAAGCAAATGGCAGAAGTGCTCGAAAGCAACGCAATAATTCTCGCGGGAGTGGCCGCTATGGACAGCGCATCGATCTCCGGATCGGCGCTTACGGACAAGGTGCCTCTTGCGATCGAGTTGCTCGCTGATATGGCTCGCAATCCTACCTTCCCCAAGGAAGAGTACAGCATCTTAACATCGCAACAGATCCTGGGACTGACGATTTCGACCAAGACGCCAGAGTACCTTGCCGATCGTGAGTTCCGCCGTCGCCTTTACGGCTCGCATCCATACGCGAGAACGGTCACTGGCGAAGTGTCCGATGTTCGAGCTATAAAAATCGATGCTATGAAGGAGTGGTTTGCATCCAATGTGCGACCTGATAATTGCACCTTCTACTTGGCTGGTGACATAACCTCCGATGCGGGTTTTGAACTTGTGGAGAAGTACTTGGGCGATTGGAAGGTTGATGGAGAGCTTAGCCTTCCAGAACTACCGGCTCTGCCAGAAGATAGCAAGACGCAAATATTGCTTTATGATCGTCCTGGATCCGAACAGAGCCAGATCCGAGTCGGGCATGTTAGCATCGGCATTACCGATCCTAGCTACAGTCAAGCAATGGTGATGTCTAGCATCCTTGGAGGGTCGTTCAACAGTCGGTTGAACAAAGCGATTCGCGTCGACAAGGGGCTTACCTACGGGGCACGCGGTGGGTTGTCAGCCAGGCGCTTCGCGGGCGAATTTCAAATCAGTACCTTCTCGAAAACCGTGAGTACTGCCGATACCATTCGAACCATTCTTGACGTCGTGAAAACGATGCAGGAAGGGAATCCAACCGATAGCGAATTGGCGGACACGAAAACATTCGTTACTGGATCCTATGCAGGCAATCGGGAAACGCCAGAAGCGACGATCGGTGATTTGTGGCTCCTGGAAACCCAAAGTATTCCCTCCAACTACCAAAAGCTGTATCTAAGTGAGGTTACTAAGACTACGGCAGAGCAAGTGAAAGATGTTGCTGAGAATCTGATTCATGATCAAGGATTTGTCATTGTCGTCGTTGGCGAAGCGGAAAAAATCAAGGCCGATTTACAGGCCATCGCGCCCGTAACCGTTATCAATGAAGAAACGTCCAATAAATAATGTCTCTTCTTGGATTTGAGAAACAACCCACTACGTCGGCTAGGTGCTGCTTCACCATCCGCTCCACGCGTGTCAGCAAGTGGCAAATGGTCGCCGACCCCGCCATTCGCCGCCCGAGGGAAATGATCGCCGACGAGTGCATTCGGGAATAAGGACCTAAAACCATCACGATGGATTGTTCGTATAGATGTCCGGTCGGTGCAGTTCCATATACCCATCTGGGCGAGCTAGAGGGCGAAAGCCAAATTTTTCATACAGGCCGTGCGTGTCCCTGGGGTGTCCATTTTGTACGACGGACTGGAAGTCCGTCGTACAGGAGCGTAAGAGGGCACCTAGTTTGCTCGTAGTCAACGTGGAGCGAGACTGAACTGGGGAGTTAGGTGCCAGGCACCTAGCTTCTGCACCGTGTGGGCGGAATTTACTTGAGTAGAATTACTCAGCAACTGTTGCGCAAGGCCAGAGGGCTCGAACAACGAACTCGCTACGGAACGAATGCAAATTCGTTGGTGTTCAGCAAAACCAGAGCTAACTCGGCCCGGGATTGTTTTCCCAAGTAGTCGCGACATGCGTTCAACTCGCTCGGGTTCGGTGCTCGAGAGAGCACGCGTTCAAAGAGTCGAACAATCCAAGTGTCGTTGTCTGTCCCTTGTTGTTCCGACAGTTGTTCTGACAATTGGTCAGACAAGCTTTGCGCCATTTTCGTTGCCGCCTCTGCCATCCACTCGCTATTCATCAACGACAACGCTTGGGGTGCTACGATGGAAACGTCACGTTTGGGACAAGAGACCGTATTCTCGGGCAAATCAAAGGTTTCCAGCCAGGGTATCCGCAACGTCCTTTTTTGCACTAGGTAAATCGTGCGAACACTTTGATCTCGATCTGGGGAGGGATACCAACCCTTGGTTTTCGTCTCGTTATCGTCGAGAACCGCCGGGTTGGCTTGCAAGACATCCTCGCTGAGCATTGGCCAAACGGGAGGACCGCCATCACGTGTTTGCAAGAGCCCTGTGACCTGGAGGACCGTATCCCGGAATTGCTCGGCACTCATCCTCTTCAGACCGTTTCGCATCGCAATGGTTTCACCGCTCGGACCCGATGCGGTACTGACGATCGTAGCCGCTCGCATCCGATACGCGCGGGAGGTGACGATGTAGCGTACCAGCGACTTGATCGACCAATTGGAATCTCGTAGGTAGGTCGCCAAATGATCTAGGAGTTCAGGATTGCTGGGTGGTGCTCCGGTGACACCAAAATCATTGGCCGTCGCCACGATGCCTTCGCTGAACAATCCTTGCCAAACTCGATTGACGATCACTCGAGCTGTCCATGGGTTCTCTGGCGAAACCATCCAACGGGCCAAAGCGAGTCGCCGTCCCGTCGACGAATCCGACTTCGTCTCGGGGACGTTGGGTGCCATTGGGAAAAGTACTGCTGGAAACCCAAGCTGAACTTCATCGCGTGGCGATTGATGGTCACCTTGGTACAAAATCTTGATCGCATCCACGGCATCCTTGTTGTCCATCATCAACAAGCCAACCGTTGGTTTGCGAAGCCCCTGTCGCAGTCGCTCGATCTCAGCACGCCAATGATCAAGCTTCATTTGTTGCGCATCGGTCAACTTCGATCGCAGCTCTTCCTCGGTAGGTGGCTTTGCCTTTGTGGTCCCTTTTTTATTTTGCTCGGAATTCGTAAGGCGATCATCGCTCGGGACTGCATCAGGCTCCTTAACCGACTCACCTTTTTCAGGAACGATGTTCTTTCGAATACCATCGAGCAGCGATTCTATTCTCGTTTCCAACTCCGCAACGTGCCCATCGATCGTCGCATTGTGTTTAACCATTTCATCCTGAGTCGACTTGAGATCGATCGACGTGCTATCGGCAAATTGCGTGGCTGCGAAAAACGCTCGAAATCGGTAGTGATCCGCTTGCGACAGCGGATCCGTTTTGTGGTCGTGGCATCGGCAGCATGACATTGTCAATCCAAGAAATGCACTTGCGGTAGTTTCCGTAAGGTCTGACAGAACCTCAATGCGTGCTCGGTCTTGCTCGTTAAATAGTTTCGCCGCGTTGTCATACGGCCCCAGTCGCAAATACCCGGTTGCAATTAGCGAGTCCCGTTCGGCCTCGTCCTTAGGTGCCCCCGACACCAATTCATCTCCAGCGATCTGCATCGTGAGGAATTGATCGAACGGAAGATCATCGTTCCATGCTCGAACTACCCAATCGCGGAACCTCCACGCTTCTTTCCGAAACTCATCCCAATCGAAGCCGTTGCTATCGCTGTACCGGACCACATCCAACCACATTCTGGCCCAATGTTCGCCGAACTCTCGATTGCTCAGCAATCGGTCGACAGTCCTCTCGTAGGCATCCGGACGATCGTCACCTTCAAAATGCATCACCTCATCGAAAGTGGCTCGCACTCCGTTGAGATCGAGTGTTAGCCGTTGTATCAATGCATTGCGATCTGCGTCGCGAACCGGAACGAGATTCCTGTTATGCCAATCTCGAGCAAGGAATCGATCGATCGGATGCGAGGACCACCCATTCAAACCATCCGCAAGGTTTGAACTGTCGGACAGGATCGGGATCTCCGGTCGGGCGATCGGTTTCAAGGACCAAAGATCGAGCCGTTCACCACCGTATAGTTTGCGAATTGGATTATCGGGATCGACCCAAGCATTTCCGTATTCGGTAGGAGATGCTTTGTCGTTATCCGCTCCGATGCGAGGACTCGGTTCATCAGCAATCGCTACAAGCCATGTTGCAAAACAGCATACGGTAAGGCCGCAGGTCCACTGTAGCAGCAAACACGCTCGGTTCTGGTCGACGGTTCGAGACATGTATTTCATATCAAGATATCCATCAACGGTTGAGGGGAACCTGCGACGCCGGTAATCCGTTCGTCTCTCCCGTTCACCGAGAAAGAGAGGCGATCGTAATCGATTCCCAAGGCAGTCAGGATCGTGGCGTGAAGATCTCGGAATTGAACGGGGCGTTCTACTGCCATCAATCCTAATTCATCGGTGGCACCGATACGAGTACCTGCTCGGACACCGCCACCTGCCATCCAAATCGTAAATCCCGCAGCATTATGCTGCCGACCGAGGTCTCCTTGACGCATCGGAGTTCTTCCAAATTCACTTGCCCAAATCACCAATGTCGATTCGAGAAGTCCTCGCTGTTTCAAATCCGCGAGCAACCCCGCGACCCCTTGATCGGTCCACTTGGCTCGCGGTTTGTGATTCTCTACCAATTTGGCATGCGCATCCCATCCATCTTTGTCGGGCATATCGTACAGTTGGACAAAGCGAACCCCGCGTTCCACCAATCGGCGCGCCATGAGGCACTTGCGAGAGAAGCTTGCGGTGCGTATTTCCGGGTCGCCAATTCCATAGAGTTTATGAATGTGTTCCGGCTCATCATCGAGCTGGCTCACTTCCATCGCCGCGGATTGCATTCGATAGGCCAGTTCATACGTTGCGATCCGAGCATCCAATTCCAAGAATCCTGGATTCAATTCTCGATGCTCGCGATTGAACTGTTGGAGAAGGTCGATCGATGCCCGCTGCCCTTCGGCAAAGCCTGGGCGAGGCAATAAGTCCCTAACAGGGGGACCAGAATGGCGAAATCGCGTGGGCTGAAACGCAGGAGGCAGGAAGCCGTTGGTGTAATTGGCAGCTCCTCCGAGGGGCCCTGCATCAAACAACACCACATAACCCGGTAAATCCGAGTTCTCGGTGCCCAACCCGTAGGTAACCCACGACCCGAGACTCGCTTTGCCAGCCCGCACATCCCCCGTGTGCAGCTGATAACTGGCCGGCGCATGATTGTTCGAGTCGGCTTGCATGGAATGGATAAAGCACAAATCATCCACATGCTCGGCCACATGAGGCATCAATTCGCTAACCCACATTCCGCTCTGGCCACGCCGTTCAAACCGGAATGGGCTTTTTAGGATCACGTCATCGCATCCGTGGAAGACGTTTGCATGGCGTGTTCCGTTCAAAACCGAACGGAATGATTCAGGGACGGGCTTTCCATCCAAATTATCCAGCATTGGCTTGTAGTCGAACGTGTCGATCTGCGATGGTCCCCCCACCATGAAAAGAAAGATGACCGATTTGGCCCGAGGTGTGAAATCGGGTTTGCGAGGCAAATAAGGGTTCAGCGGATCGACTTCGCCGACTCCCAACAAATCCTGGCCTGAAACCGTATTCCGTTCCAACGCCTGCAACGCCAGCAATCCGAACCCACCTCCGAGCCCGGACAAAAAGTCCCTACGACTGGCGAACGAACAAGCTTCCAGGAAATCAGGTGGCATAACGCTTCAGCTACAAAAACCGACCAATCGGACAAAAATCGCACGCTGGGCAACATTGTAATGCAGGCGAACCGGGGAGGGGGCAAGCTGGGTGCCTGGCACCTAGTTTACTCGACTTCCAGTCCGTGGCTGTTGTCAGCCGACGGGGGCAAGCTGGGTGCCTGGCACCTAGTTTACTCGACTTCCAGTCCGTGGCTGTTGTCAGCCGACGGACTTCCGACGCCACCTCGCGTATTGAAAGTGTGTGTGTCTCTGGGGTGTCCATTTTATACGACGGACTGGAAGTCCGTCGTACAGGAGCGTAAGGTTTGAGAGCGCTATCAGTTCGATCGGGCTATCAATTGTTCGCAGCCCTAGCAAAGACCGTTTTGCCTTCCTTGATGGTTTCCAGAACGACGATATCCTTAATCGATGTCGATTCCACCTTGAGCGGATTCTTCTCGAGGATCACCAAGTCAGCAAGCTTGCCCGCTTCCAGGGTTCCTTTGGAGGCTTCCTCTTTCAGTTGGTAAGCGGCCATTGCTGTAACCGCTCGGAGCGCGTGGTAGGGAGGAATGGTTTCTTCCGGTCCAACCACTTGGCCACTTGCCGAGATACGATTCACACCGGCATCGACCAACGCCAAAATGGAGGGGACTGGCGTTACAGGTGCGTCGTGTGAAAAGGTGAATGGCAGACCATTTCTTAAGAAAGTTCGAGCGGCCAGTGCTATGGCAGCTCGTTCCTTCCCCCAGAGCCTGACCACGGCATCTCCACCCGTCGGGATTCCCGCCGTGAGGAAACTCGGGACTGCGCCGTAGGTTTTGATTTTTTCGATCTGGTCCACGCGCACCAGAGTGGCGTGGACAAAGACCGGTCGATGATCTCGCATGCCATGCTTCTTCACCGCCTTGGCGATCGCTGAAAGAGCTTGATCCGCGGCCGCATCCCCATTCATGTGCATATGGATCTGTAAGTCGCTCGTCCAATACTTGTCAAACACGGCATCAAGAACTTCGTCAGGTATCTGACGGTACCCAGAGAAGGCACCGGTCTTGCCTGGCGGATTCTGAGTGTAGGGCTGGGTGAACCACGCGGTATCGAGACTCCCATCCAACCAGAACTTGACACCTCCCATTCGAACACGGTTCACATAACGCCGATCAAGATCCGGGCGGGCGGTCCTCAATTTCTCGGCGATACCATCTGAGTTAGGGTTGTATTGTGATGCGACGGAGTAAGCTGCTGCGAGCGTATCATCCAACGACGAATCTTTCGCAGCGATGTAGAGGTCGATGGGCAAGAGTTTTTTATCGATCGCATTGAGAACGATTCCGATGTCATCGTTACCAAGCCCCAATCCAGCCTCCATCGCCGTGGTCTGACCATAGCTCGCCCAAACCTCCGCGGCTCCGGTGATTGCCCGCGCTGCCAATTCTCCGGTGAGCGCGGGCCGCTTGCTGCGAACCGCATTCAGAGCCGTTTCCTCCATCGGGCCCAACAGCGATTTCCCATCGGTTTTGCGGTCGAATGATCCACCGGTCGGGTTCGGGGTATCCGCAGTGATCCCAGCCGCTTGGAAAGCCTGGCCATTCGCGGCCCCCAAATGCCCCGAAGAATCGACGATCATCACTGGGCGATCGGCCGATATCTGATCGAGCTCTTCGCTTGTCGGAGCGCGCCCTTCCTTGAGCGTTCGCGCTTGATACCCAAAGCCGACGATCCATGCATCCTTGGGGGTACGTTCTGCCTGTTTCTTCATTCTCGAAACAATTTCCGCGATGTCGGCACAGTTGAACAAATTGGCATCGACCAGATTTTTTCCGAAATAGACAAAGTGCCCGTGCGTGTCAATGAAACCTGGCAAAAGCGTCTTGCCTTTCAGGTCGATACGTTTGCTGTTGGTACCAGCGAGTCTTGCCGACTCGGCAAGCGAGCCAGCGTACAGAATCTTCCCATCCTTCACCACCAAACTCTCAACATACTCCGGCGTCGTACCTCGCATGGTGAGGATATCCCCCCCCAAGTAAACGCTTGTTTCCAACGCAGGATTGGCCGGCTGCTGAGCCAAACAAGTTGCCCCAGAAAGAGCCCATGACAAAACGAATGCCGTTGAGAGAAATAGCTTGCCCTTAGACATCAAAAAAACCTAAAGATGGAGGAGTGAAACGGGTGAAAATCGCAAAAGTAAAATCGCAAATAGTCTAATTATCAAGCGAAACGTTGACAACGAGCTCGGATGATCACGTCGGTTTTTTGAAAGTCAGTGGAACATCTCTTGACTCGATGTTTTCCCTGTTTCTATAAGGCAAGCATTGCGCTAGCTCGGTTGGCGGCGGGCGGTTTATGGACGAAGTCCATGGAGAATGGCGGCATGCGATATCTAATCTGCTTTGGATTTCTGATACTTGTCGGAACTGCTTCCGTCACCGTCTCTGCTCAGTCACCTACCGTAAGGAAAGACGTAGCGTCCGAGGAAAACACCGACAACGCGGATGCCAAAGCCGATTCGGATAACGCTTCCAGTCAAGCGAGTGAGTCTTCGGTAGATCGAGAAATGGATGCTGCCAGCGGCAAGCCCGCCGCGTTGTCTGAGTCGTGGTTCTCGCCTTCCTCCGATGGTAAGATGGAACTACTCTTGGGTGCTGGGACACTCAAGGCCAGCGGGACGTTGTCCATCTTAACGGTCAACGGAACACAACGATCCTTCGTGCCATGGAGCCCCCTCTTTCTTCTTCCCCCGTCCCCATTTGGACTGGATACGTCGACGTTCGAGATGCATGCTCGACAATCGAGTTTTCAACTGCTCTATGATGGCCCGAACATCGAAGGATGGAAGACGGGGGCGCTAGCCAAGCTCTACATGTCGAACTCAAGCCTCACCTCGGACACGTACGGCGTTTTACCGATAGTGGCATTCGGCGAAATGAAGAATGACGATTGGCGTTTCGCGATCGGTCTGCAACCTGACTTGTTCGCCCCTCGCGATCCGGGCGTAATTCCGATGACGCTGATGGGCGGAGCAGGAAATGCCGGTACGTTTCGAGGCCAAATTCGCTTAGAGCGCTTCTGGACGCCTAATGAAGACTTCCAAGCGACTTTGCAGGCCGCGCTTAGCGATCCGATATCCACAGTGTTGTTGGATGCGACGCGCCGGACAACCGAAGCGAATGGTCTGCCCAATTTTGAAATCCGAGGCGTCTTGGGGGTAGGGGCTAAAGAGGAATTGGTTGGTGGGCGGACTGAAAGGCCAGTGGAGCTAAGTGTGGCCGGGTTGGCGGGTCAGATTCGAAATACTCAAAACGTAGTCGATTTAGATGATATCAATCCCAATATTCCGGTCCGTTCGGTTATCAACGTTGCTGGATTGTCGATCGATGGCAAGATAAACCTGACTGCCAAAACCGGACTCATTGCGGAAGGTTACGTTGGGCAAGGCCTCGGCAATTACGCGGGTAATATATTCCAAACCTACAATACCGAGAACTATGCAGTGATTCGCGGACGGGGTGGTTTCCTGGAACTATTCCATTACTGGAACGATCGATTGCAAGTTCATGTGGGGTATGGTGTGGAAGGACCGCTTCGTCAAGACTTGCCAGCGGTGGGTACCGGCATCTTGAAGAATTCTGCTTACTTTGCTAGCGTGTTCTGGGATATCACGAAATTCCTGCAGTACAGTTTTCAGGTCGACTATCGCCATACGGACTACGTGACGCTCAATGACAATCGAGGCCTTGTTTTCTACAATCAGTTCGTCATGCGGTACTAGTGCTTTGCTCCAAGAAAGAATTAGGGGTGAAGTTAACTCGTACAACGGACTTCCAGTCCGTCGGTAGCAACCTAAGCCAACGGACTTCCAGTCCGTCGGTAGCAACCTAAGCCAACGGACTAGAAGTCCGTCGTACCCTCCATCCAAATCAAATCAGAACTTGGTCCTGCGGCTGGTACGGTAGTACGCCTGAAGTTGTCTGTTAAACGAGCCGACGGCTTGCTGCAGTTTCGGGTGTGTATCTACTCACGTCGCAAGCTGAAGGCGGTGTAGTGCAGCCCATCTTCTTCTTCGGTCACGAAAGCACCCGATGGAGCCATGTACTTGGCGATGACTTCGAACGGTGGTAGTTCTTTGCTTTTTAAGGCCGCCACGAGCGACGAGAAGAATGGGTTGTTGGTCGCCAATTGTTCAAGACGATTCACGTTCTCAGGGTCGCTGGCAAGGTCGTAAAACAATCGAAGCGATTCTTCGGGGCGTTGGTAGAAGATAATTGACGTCTCTTTGTCCTTGATCTGCGATTTGATGCGATCTTGGACCAGCTTGAACTCGATCGAGTCGCTCAGTAGATCATCGCCGCTGGAATCCGTGTTGATGGCTTGTTCGATCGATTGCAACGAGTCACTAAACATCAGCACGTTTCCAATCATGCCGAAGGTCGGCTGCGGTGCCCGAACGGTGTTGTTGTTATTCGCAAACTCAAGCCAGTAAATTGTCGAATCCCCGATGAGCTTGGAAGTCCATCGTGCGTCTCCCGTTTTGGCCTTTTCGAAAAACTTTGGCAAAACATCTGTCTTCATACGTTGTGCGTCAACGATGTGGATCCCGAACAAATTGCTTTGGCTGTTAATACGCTTGGGGGGCAGAATCAATTGCACTAGGGACACGCGACCATCCAGTTGTTCGAAGACATCTTTTCGCAAATCAACGCCCAGCTGCTTGCTGCCGTTGGCGATTACGTTGTTCTCGAAGAAGTTTTCCCCGCCAAAGGTGTCCGCGATCTCAGCGATAGCCTTGATCGTCTTCACAAAATCCCAGTTCATGGTTCCGTAGCTTACGACTTGGTCGTTCACCCAAGTTTCCGGTTCGGTAGGACCGCTTTTGGGTCGTACTGCACGCAGCACCCCTTTGCGGTTTGTGTCTAACAACAAGTGGGCATGAATAATCGAATCAAAATCGTTGGGAGCCATGATCGCGCTTCCGCCAATTCCCTTGATCCCTTCGATACCTAGGGACTTGAGCGTTCCAAGAACGAACAAGGTGCTGGCGTTTTGTTTCGCGCTTTCGCGATAGAGAGCGATGGGGTTCACATAGAATGAAACCTGAGGCCGTTCGCCCGCGGTTCCGACACATCGGCTCAAGATCGAGGTGAATTCACGGTTGTCCGATAATGGTTTGTGATCGATCCCACTTCCTTGCCATATTTGTGCTAGAGATTCAGCTTGATCGGGCGAGGAAGCGAAGACAAGCACTCCGGAATCAACGAAGTAACCAAACGCTGCACGCGTTCCGCCACTGAACATGGTGACCGTTATCTTTCCAATTTCCTTGGTCTTTTTCTCCGCACCTTGAGACTGCAGTCTTTCTTCCAGGCGTCCAACCATGATCTCCAAAGCGGGAAGCTCGTCACCGGCTTCAATGAGTCCGCAGAAAACGGGCTCTTTCTTGGTTGGGACCAAAGCGATGGCCAATTCGCCGTTCGGGATCGAGAGCAATTCGTCGAGATTGACCCCAACCACGTTTTGCATACCCTGGACCAGTTGGCTGAAGGTCGAATAGAACGTGCTGATCATCGGTTTCAGTTGCGGATCTTCGCCCAGTCTTCCCATGCTGGTTTGGGAAAGCTTGTCTTTGAGATCCCGCGTATCGTCAACACGAACGTACAAAAGTGTTTTCTCTGGAAACAGGCGTGGTGCCGATGGCCGTTGGCCAAAGGCCAAGGCTGGCAGCCAGCAAGTCATGGGGATGCCCAAGGCGAAAAACGCAAGGCCCTTGAGCATCCTGGAGGTTGGGAGAAGACTTGAACTTTTCATGATGATGGGTTTCGTGGGACGGAATGGATGAGGTGCTTGTGATGCGTTGTAAGAGTTGCTGCTAAAAGCTAGGCATTGGGCATTCGTTTTTCAGTTTGCGATCTTGGAACTTTCGACAATGTCTAGCTCCAGTCTTGGGCAGATTCTCTGCCGAGTTCGACCATGGCAACGTATTGTTCATCGCAAAATCGATCGGTCATACCCGCCAAATAGATCGCAATGGTATGTTCGATGCCGGATTCGTTCACCATTCGTTTGAATCGCTCGGGTAGGCGTTGCGGGTAGGCTTTCAACAGTCGAAACAGTTGGTTCAGCCGAGTTGCCGCGCGCGACCGAACTTCGATCAGACGCGGGTGGCGATAAACCTGCTCAAACAAAAAGGCTTCCAGTTCGCGTTTGTCGGATTCCAGTTCAGGTGACATCTGCAATTGGATGCCGACATCTTGGACGGCCTTGCTGTCCAGTTCCGTTGCATCGGCAAGTTGTAACATTGCGTGCTGAATAAAATCACCCATTTGCAGGTCGATCAAGGAGTGTACCAGGATCTGTCGCCGGTGAGCCGTGTTCCCCTGATCCATCGGGGTAAATCTCATGCCTCGTTGGACCAATCCCAGTCCTTGCAGTTGATTCCAATGGAGCAGGCCAAGCTTCAGGGCGTCATCCAAATCGTGAGCGTCGTAGGCGATGCTATCACAGGCGTCGACAACTTGGATTTCCAACATAGGAACTGTTCCACCGTTTTTGTCGGATCGAAATTGTTGACCTTCAAGCACTTCGTGAGTTAGGTTCAAGCCAGGATACGACGTGTGTCGCTGTTCGATTCGATTGACCAGTTCCAGTGCAAACGCATTGTGGGAGAATCCGCCGTGATCTTTCACGCACGCATCCAGAACATCTTCACCGCAATGTCCAAAGGGCGGATGGCCGATATCGTGTAGTAGGGCCATGGCCTCGATAAGATCTTCGTTGAGTCGCAAAGTGCGGCCGACGGTGCGAGCCAGCGACGCGACTTCGTTGGTGTGAGTTAAACGCGTTCGGTGATAGTCGCCCATGTCACCTGTAAAGACTTGCATCTTTCCGCTCAGGCGCCGAAAAGCAGCGCTATGCAAGACACGATCGCGATCCCGTTGAAATGGTCCGCGGTAGGGATGGGATTCTTCTTGAACCGCTCGGCCTTCGGAGTGAATCGAAAACATAGCATAAGGGGCAAGCAGCAATCGTTCGCGAGCTTGCCAGGATAAGGAAGGCTCGATACATCGCGTTGGTGGGTACGTTGGCAGTGTCATAGGCGGAACTTAAAAAATATGTTTGAGCGGCAACTCCTTTTGCCACCTCAGTTTAACGTCAACAGGCCCAATATTTCGAGGTCAGTCTGTAAGTTTTCATCAAATCCAGCTTTCGAATTCTCGTTTTTGAGCGGTGTAGGCACCACTTGCAATGGCGGCTAGACTTGCATCTAAGAGACGCGAATCGAGGTTTGAGGCGGTTCAAGAGTCATTTCGAAGTGGAAGAAACGAGGGGATTGTGTCAGAAAAGGAAGAATTGCAAGAATCGGCTTTGGATCATCGGCCGACCCTGCTTCGGGATCGTTCCTTCTGGGGGATCGCGTTGACTCAGTTTCTGGGTGCGTTTAACGACAATGTCTTCAAGCAAATTGTTCTGCTGCTTGCGTTGCCGGTAGCTGCCAACGCAATGGTTGCCGGTGGAGCACCCGCGGTCAATGCGATGCAGGCGAACGACGACATGCAGGGATGGGCGACTTTTGTTTTCTCCATTCCTTTTGTGGTCTTCAGTGGCTTCGCAGGATACCTTTCCGATCGCTACAGCAAAACGCCCATCATTGTTTACGCCAAGGTGGCCGAGATCGCAATCATGGTTCTGGGGCTGGTCGCATTCTACTTCTACGGCTCCTTGGGGATGTGGGGAACGTGGACGGTCTTGTTTTTGATGGCAACCCAAAGCGCTTTTTTTGGGCCGGGAAAGTACGGGGTTTTGCCCGAGCTGTTTCGCCCGACCGACCTTCCGAAAGCGAATGGTTTGATTCTGATGTCCACTTTCCTGGCAATTATCTTCGGGGTGACGTTTGCCGGAAAGCTGATGACTTGGCTTGTGGGTGAGGACATGTCCAGCACAGACCAACTTTGGATCGGGTCGATGATCTGCATCGTGATCGCCATTTTGGGTACGTTGTCCTCGTTGATGATCCGATTGACTGCACCAGCTCAGCCAAATGCAACATTGACAGCAGATGCGTTTGGTTTGAATAAAGACATCATCCAATTGCTTCGCACGGACAAGCCACTTCTATCGGCCTTGTTGGTTTCGTGTGTTTTCTGGATGGTGGCATCAATCGCTATGCCTGCAGTGAATCAAGCAGGACGTAACATGTTGCAATTGAGCATGGAAGAAACGAGCCTTTTGGTAGGGATGATTGCCGTCGGCATCATGGTGGGTGCGCCATTAGGCGGTTATCTTTGCCGAGTCATTCCGGGCCAAACCGCAGTCACGCTGGGGTTGTGGGGGATCGTTGTCAGTTTATTGCTGCTTGGATTTTGGCAAGGGAACGCTCTGTGGCTCAGCGCCAGCATGACTCGATTGACTTTGATCGGTTTGGGAATATCGGCAGCCATCTATTCCATTCCACTTCAAGTGTTTCTTCAAGACCGCCCGCCGAACGAGCTGAAGGGGCGGATGATTGCAGCCATGAACCAAGCTAACTTTCTTGGAATGATGTTGGCGGGGCCGCTTTATCAATTGTTTTTGCAGATTGCAAAGTGGCTGCAATTTCCGGTATCTTCTGTGTTTTGGATGATTGGATTGATGGTGATCCCCTTGGCGATCGGTTACCGAATGGGCGGCCGCAACCCACCCAAAGATTAATGCAAGAGTGGGATGAGAAAATCTTTTACCTTCTAGAAAGTCGATGCGAATGAACTCTCCGACAAACGCAAAGCTGTACCAATCCTATCGAGGTTTACCCGTACTGGCCGGGCTGTGCTCCATGGAGCGTGCCGTCGAGAGCCAATGGAGCGTCGAAACAAGTACAAGTCAACTGAAGCGATTGCATTACTTGACGCGTAGGTTGCATGAAACCTTAACGGCACGTATCACTGCCGAGCCAATCTACGAGCTAAAGACCGCATACAGCCATCATGCTTACTTGCTGGCAGAGTACACGTCCGCCATTCGTAAACGGGTGGGTGAAATGCGTGTGCCGCCGCTGGGTTTGGAAGATGTGCCGCATGATTCGCTGAAGCTCTTGATGGACGAGCTCATTTCATCGCCGACGACCGAAACGTTGTTGGTAGGGGCTTACGAAGTGGTTCTTGGGGCGATTTTAGATGCTGCCAGGCAACTGCAACAAGCAGCACATCCTCTGGCGGATGCGCCGACAGTTCGCCTAATGAAGCTGCTTCAGTTTGAACTGCTTGAGGTCGCTGAGTTTGGAAAGCAAGCCATCGGCTGTCTGATCAGTCAGCAACAGAGAGAAGAAATGGCGGATTGGCTTGCTCTGCTTACGAATTGCTTGAAGCATGCAGATAATCTTGAGCTTACGTCGGCGGATGACGGTTCACGAGGAGATTTAGCGGGGGATGTTCCGGAAGTCGCACCACTCTATTCGAAAACTCCGTTCCAGTATCAGGCAGAACCTCGCAGGGACGAACGCTTTCACGACAGTTATAATGCGGGAGTCAATCCCGAAGCCTTTCTGTACGACGAACGCTTTTCCGCCCGCGACAAAACTTTGATGATGTACTACAAGCGGATCAGGGAGATCGACGTTCCAGAAATGATGGCGAGCATTCTGTATGAACTGCGCGACGAAGAGCCGTGGGAATTTCATATGGAAATGAGTCGCCAACTTTGGGACGAAGCCCGGCATGCCATGATGGGAGAAGTCGGTTTCTTGTCGCTGGGATTGGACTGGACCAAAATCCCAATCAACTTCACTTGGTCTAGGAATTTGAATCTGCAACTCAATGCACGCGAACGGCATGGGGTGCTGTTCTTTATCGAGCAGGGATTGATGCCAAAAACGGGCAAGAAGTACGAATGGGAAGTCGGATGCGACAGCGGCGATGGACTGTCCGGCATGTTTCAGGATTTCGACTGGGCGGATGAAGTTTTGCATGCCCAGATTGGACGAAGATGGTACATGCCACGTTATAAGACCCTTCAAGAATCGTTGGCCTTTGGCGATCGGAGCTGGACCAAGGTGGTTAGTCAATGGCATGCCTATCGGGAGCAGGGCCTGACCGAGCATCGCAACTGGTGGCCCGATCTTTATCAAGAGGCTTGCCGTCGATGGAACGTGGCTCCGGATCCAGTCGCGTTGGCGTATCACACTACGTATGAAGAATCACGTGCGGACCTCAAGAAGATTTCGCCTTAGTGTCGCTCGCGTTTCTTTCGTTCGACGACTTCTCAAGGAAAGGTAGCTCGATCACGAAGGAGCTCCCTCTGTTTTCCCGAGGCTCATAGCGCAAGGTTCCACGATGCGATTCGATGATGCGCTGACTAATAGCAAGCCCCATTCCTAGCCCTGTAGTTTTGGTCGTGAAGAAAGCTTCGAAGAGTTTCTTGACTTCCGATTCGGGCACCCCTGAACCAGTATCACGCACTGCAATGATGATTCGATCGGGCTGAGTGATCATTTCTACAAGGATTATTTTGTCGGAAGCTGGATGGCCAACCATCGAGTCGATTGCATTTAAGATAAGGTTGACTAGCACTTGCTGCAGTCCTACTTTATCGCCAAGAAATGGTGAAGTCTGTGATTCCATCTTGACTTGGATCTGCATTCCGCGACGTCTGGCTTCACCCTTAAGCATAGCGGCAGTGTCTAAAATGATTTCGCAAATATCGATTTGTTCAGGTTGATGTTTACCCGTCGATACAAAATCACGAGTGCGCTTAATAATTTTGGCAGCACGAGAAATTTCTTTGTTGAGTTGGCCTAGTATCTTTACAGCAGAATCATTTTGGGGCAGGTTGCTGGCAAGTAGCGAAAGACTTCCAACATAGTTTTGGATGGCATTCAGTGGCTGATTTAATTCATGGGCAAGTTCGCCGGATAACTGACCAGCCAGACTTAATCGCTCGACGTGGTCAAGTTCAGCACGTTTTTCCTCCAGCATTTCTTCCGTATGCCTTCGATGTTCAATCTCGACTTTCAAAGCTTCATTGGACTGCAGAAACGCTTGAGTCCGTTCGAGCACGCGTTGCTCGAGCGACGAATTTAACTCTAGCAACGATTGCTGAGCCTTTTTGCGTTCGGTAATGTCAATGGTGTTACCCACCACACCTCGCAACTCACCTTCCATCGAGTGGATTTGCTGTGCCTCCACCAGAGTCCATCGCCAATCGCGGGCGCTACCCAATAAACGACACTCAAAGCTGCATTTTTGTTTTTTGCAGGATAGAAGTTCGCCCAAATTCATTTTCACCGCCGACCGATCGTCTGGGTGTACCGATTCGATCCAGCCATCGCGTATAGCGTCTTGCGGTGAGCTACCCGTCACAGATCGCCAATGATCGCTGATGAATATGCAACGACCATCCAGACTGAGTTGCCAGATGATTGCGGGAACGGCGCTCGTCAATTCTCTCATGAGATTGACCTGCTCTTCCATTTGTTTTTGAGCTTCCAGCCGGCTTGTCAGATCCACCATGCTACCAATGTAGGACACGGAATTGCCATCTTCGTGCAAACAGTGGTTGATCGAAAGCTCGACCCATCGTTGATCATTGCCACGGATTAAGCAGTCAACACTAATGCTGGCGCGATTTGTTTCCGATGGACCAAGGATGGTTCGCACTCGCTGCTGGTGCTCGGCGGAAAGCATGCTCAGCCATTCCTTACCCAGTATTTCTGCCGACGGCACTCCAGTTATTCTTTCCCATTCTGGATTCACGTACGTGACTTGGTGGAATGGATTGCATTCAAAAATGCCAACGGGACAAGTTTTTGCGAGAGTGACAAAGCGGTACTCGTTTTGCTCGTATAAGGCAAAGGCCTGTTTGATGGGGGAGATATTGCGATAGCCTGTCATCACCCCAACAACTTCACCTTCTGGATTTCGCACGGGTGCGCGCGATACCAATAATGTTCGAGTATCGTGTTCGAATTCCCAGACCTCTTCGGACACATCGGATTGACGATGAGTTTCGATCCATTTCATTTTTGCCCGAATGGATTCACTGATCTTTTTCGGAAGCAGGTCGTAAACATTTTTTCCAGGCAAATCGTCAATGGCGATCCCGAAAAAATCGGCTACCTGCTTACTTCCAAGGATGATGTCCCCGCGGAGATTCTTGATGAGAATAGCCTCCGGAAACGATCGGATCGCCTCCGATAGCAGCTCGACACTTAGTTCCAGCGTGGGGATTGTCTTTTCGTTGTCCATGGATTTCCTGCTGCTGAAGCGATGGTTGCCTCTACTTTTTCAACATCCTTGCGAACTGACGATATCACGGGAAGCATAGCCCGAACTGATGAAGTGTACCTTACCGGTTCGCTTCGGAAGCGGACATGGCTCCATTCGGCTAGAATCTGAGAATTGAGTTTAGGTGTGTCCGGCTGGATTTCATGGTTGTAGCGGAGCGGGAAACGGATCGAGGGAAACAAATGGAAAACATGAATAGTACTTCTGGCTTAATGAGTTTTGCTTTGCTGCTGGTGGGACTAGGCGGGGCCATCGGTAGTATGGCGAGATTTGCAATCGGAAATTGGCTTGGTCCATGGTTGGCGCCCGGGAATTTCAACCTCAGCACAACCGCGGTGAATGTGGTAGGCTCCTTTTTACTGGGATGCTTGGCGGCCAACTTTCCTGATCGGTCCAAATCACTTTACTTGCTTTTTGGCGTGGGGTTTTGCGGTGGTTTCACGACTTTCTCGACCTTTTCGCTAGAGTTGCTTGAGGCGTTTTTGAAGGGAAATCCCATGTCGGGCGTTCTGCATGGTCTGGCCAATGTTTTTTTAGGATTGGCAGCCGTTTTTCTCGGTTTCGTGCTGTTCCGAGCAGCATGAACACACGGCATTTTCATTTGATATACTCTAACGACTGGGATAGTATTTTGATTCGTTCGTCCTTCAACTTTAGGAAGTATCATGTCATCTGGAATGCCTAACAATCCATACAGCAGTGGACCACTGCAAAATGCTCCGATGAGTGGCATGGGGCCAACCGTTCCGAATTATTTAGTGCAATCCATTCTCGTTACGATTTGCTGCTGCATTCCATTCGGGATCGTTGCAATCGTTTACGCAGCCCAAGTCAATTCTAAAGCGGCCATGGGAGATTATGAGGGTGCTCGAACCAGTTCCAACAATGCCAAGAAGTGGTGCTGGATCGCGTTGATCACGGGGATCGTGGTGAACATTCTTGCAACGGTCGTTCAGTTCCTGATTGTTGGTGCAACTGCTGTGCAACAGCAGGGCATGAACGGAATTTAATCGGGAATGCCCAGAATCAAGATTGTGTTGGTTGCATGTGCGGCGATCGTTTTATCGGTTGCAGCACTGGCGATGGTCTCTGCCTTCCCACCATCTCAATTCAATTTCTACCCAAAGTGCATGATGTATCAATGGACAGGTCTGCACTGTCCGGGATGCGGTGGTACACGAGCCGTTCACGAGTTTTCTCAAGGGCGTTTTCTCGAAGCAATTCGTATGAACGCGCTGGTCATCTTGTTTTTGCCATTCTTGATTGCGGCTCTTGTTTGGCAGTACTTTGCCCACGGCAGTAAGAAGCCATTCTTTCAATTGGTCACGGGCCCTAAATCCGCATGGGCTCTCGCCTTTTTGGTTATCGGATTCGGCGTCCTTCGAAACATCCCGATCGCACCGTTCACTTGGCTTGCGCCGAAATCGCAGGCGCAAACCAAGATGCAAACTCAAACTCAGACGGGTTCGCAGACCAAGCAATGACCTTTGACCAAGATCTCGCTGATGCGCGAGATGTTTAAGGACTTGCGTTGTTTGTCGTCGGGCAAGCTTATCCCTTCCATGCAAGACACCGTCCCGCAATCCACGCAAACGAAGTGAGGGTGGCTGCTGCGATCGTGATTGGGATCGCGAATTTCGAATCTCCAAACGTGGTCGCCAAGCTCCGTTCGGCTGACCAGTTCGACATCGGTTAAATCCGTTAGATTTCGAAAAACCGTGGCTTTGTCGAACCCCAATGGCACCAAACGTTCGGATAGTTCCGCATGAGTTTGAGGCTTGTTTCCTTTTTGCAAAGCGATGAGAACCGCGATCCTAGCGGGTGTACTTCGTAGTCCGGCTGCTCGCAAAATCTCTCTTGCAACCTCGATATCATTGGCTTCGGATTTTTTCTTCATGCCGTAACCTTTTTGTCCAAATAACGCGACAAACGCTCGTGAGTAGCATTTTCTGCAAACTGAAGTTTACCGAAACCGTATTCGGCCCCGGCCTCCACTGCTGCCTCCTGGTGTTCAGGGTAGTTGGTAATGATCATTGCGGGAATAGCCTTCCACTTTTCATCCCGTTTTAGTACCTTCAAGATTTCAAGTCCGTCCGAATAATCCATATCCAGCTTACGGTTAATCATAATCAAATGGACAGGTTCTTTTTGGAGAATCTCCAAGGAGTCTTTCAATTCATGCGTTCTCAAGATTCGGACGTCGTAGTTGTTGAGCAACATTCTTGATAGAGCGCTATGGTCTGGATTGCAGTTTCCAACATCAAGTACTGTCTTGGTCATTTGGTTTTGTTCAATTCGCTTTCGAGATCCCGTACGAGCGTGTCTTGCAGGTACTTTTGCATCATCTGACGGGTTGTGTCCAACATCTTGTCGATTCGCTTTAACGCTCCCGTCGAAACGCTGCCCTGCTCGGTTGAAAGCGCACGACGCTGAATCCCTTCAATTTGTTCAGCCATCTTGTCGTACGATTTTACCCGTTTCAAGTCATCGAGTAAACGTTCAGCCTCTTCCCGCTTTCCTGTCTTGGTCTTCTGTTTGATTCGGGACTCCAAGATTTTCCTGCGGACGACAATGTCCAGCACTTCACCTTGCAAGCCGCGAAGGAAAGCTTCGGTTTCCAGCCGTCGACGATCGTCCGGCAGATCCGCCTGTTCCATCGTTTTCATTCCGGTCACAATGGGTAACCGTGCCAACAATGTTTCGCCATTCTTGACGTAGTAAAGATACAACGGAATGTTGAGCTGAATCGCCCCTTTGTACTTCGGTGGATCAGCAGGTTTCGGGGGTGGTGGTGGTGCCGCCTCTGCGGCCTTGGCATCACTCGAATCCGACTTCGGTTCTTCTTCCGCCTGTGCTTCCCCAGCGGGCTTGTTTTCCTTGGGGGCAGCAAGCTCTTTCTTCAGGTCGACGCTTGATGCTGCGGTTGCAGCGGAGCTAGTGGGAGCATCCTTGGGTTCGATGACCGTGTATGCTGGTGGAGGAACAACAGACTTAGACAACTGTCTCGCATTTGCTATTCCCGGTGTTTTACTGGTCTCAGGGGGATCGTATTGAATCGTTGGTAGATTAACATTGGCTAACGGAAGAACACCGCGCCAATCCGTTCGTCCCACCATGGCAAGATCTTCGGTCCCCGGAGTTCTTAGATAAACCTCTGCCCCAGGAATCGAGCTATCCGGATTTCGTTGAATTGCAAGCTTCAGATCGGTACCTAGGTTTCGAGGTTTGATCTTGAGGCCAACTCGTTGAGTTCGGCGGTTCTTGGCCGATGCAAGCGAGCCACGACTAGCTGTAAAGATCGCTCCGTACAATCTGGAAATGTCATCGATTCTTTCGGTAACAGCCACGAACGTGAATGGGATTGTTTGCAGAACGGTTGGGTTGCCGTTGGAATCGTCGCGCCGCAAGATGGGCAGTAGGACATCACCGGGACCGATGCGAATTGGATGGTCCGCTTGAGTCAAAAGACCAGCTGCACGAACTCGTAGGACTGCCGATTTAAAGTCCGTTTCTTCAATGCGTGCAACGGGGGAGAAACAGTCCTTGGCTAGTTGTGCGACACATCGGGAAATTTCAGAGGGATACAAAACCTCTTGCGACACCGACTCGCTCATTCGGCGAACGAAGGCATCGAGCTCCTTCACCTGAATTCGAATGGAATCGCCCACTCGATCGACTGAAGCCATAAATATCTTGTCGTTGCTTCGCAACAAGGACTCAGGCTGCCAGGGCAATCGGGTCGGTAGCTGGCGAGACACTTTTTTGAACTTTTCTAGATCCATTTTTTGAATCAAGGCTGCAATTGTCTCGCCAGAAGATAGCTGAGCCATCAGTTGATCATTGGTACCTTCGAAGGGCTTTACAATGGACTTAAGTGCAGCCCATTGTTTTTGAACTGTGTAGAGCTCGATATCTCGCTGCAAGCCAGTGAACTGAAGTGGTTGGATGGCAATCGACTTGATTCGTTCGATGGCTGATTCCAAGGTGCGAACGCTTTGAAGACTGGCAGCCCGGGCCTCCAAGTCCGCGAGGTTTTCGCTTTCCTCTTTGCTGATTTTCTTAGGCGGTTGCTTCGGATCGGCGGGTGGTTTTGGCGGCGGGGGATTCATTCGCAAGAAGGCTTGCTTGGCTTCTTCGGATTTACCTACCACCAAAATCAATTCGCGCGACAACAGTTGTTCTACCGTCAATTCATCCAGTCGGTACAAGACCGAACCATACAAAGCGTCCGGAGTCGGCTCGACACGAATGTCCCAGGTCGGGCCAAAATGGATCTCCGCATACTCTTCAATCTTGCGATGAATTTCCGACTCCGATTCGGGACTCAGCGATAGGCTAGGTGAAATACTTAGCCATACCTTTACTTTGTAGGGGGAATACTCCCAAATGTCGGCACTGCTTGCTCGTTGAAAAGTGCCGAACACCAAGCAGCCAAGCACCGCAAAACCAAAACGGCAAAAATGCATGAAAGGGTGCCAGTCTGCTCCCCTAGTTCGGGATGGACGTAGTGGGCTCATCGCGCTTGATATCTCCACTTTTGAATGTCTTGATAAAGGCCGATTGGCTTTTTGGTAAGCCCAACCACTTCGGTACGGTAAGCAAACGATTCTCCAACTTGCCACAATGGCAAGATGGGCAGATGAGCCCCCACCAACGCATGTAAATCTTGGCAACCCTGCCTGACTTCACGCCAATTGCGAGCCGCGCTTAGTTTGCCCAACTCTTGCACAATGTACTGATTGTTCGATTCCGCTGGCCCACCTCTTCCAAACAAACGCTCTGCGTCCGTGGCTGGTTCCCAAACCGATGCGGACACATAAAGAATATCAATTGGCTTGGGGTCGTCTGCGGCTGGCGCTTTTTCCAACACCACCAACTCAGCAGGAATGTTCACCAACTTCCAAGCCTGAACAATGGCCTCGCCCGCAACTCGAGCCGATTCATAATCTGGCACGCCCAGTCGTATCAACGGAAGTTCGGGCATTGGCTCTTTGCGTTTTTCGGCCATCGCTCGAAGCTTGGCTTGCGTCAGCATCACCAAAATTTTCGCAGCTCTTGGGTCGTACGCAATGTTGTCGACCGAGTTATTGTAGGCGTAGGACAGCGGATCCGCGTCGCTCGCGCCAGCCGGGAACGGCCCGCTGATAACTCGACTTACCGGAGTCGATTTCCCGCCCAAGATCTCGCCATTCAAAATCCCATCCCGATTGATCGCATAAAGAAGTGCGCGGCGAAATTCAGAAGAATCCAAATAAGGGTTCTGAGTCCTTGGAATCAGCATGTGAACCATTGGCAATGCGTACTCATCGGTCTCCACACTTCGAACATTGCGTAGCAAACGGATATCCGCAGGGAACAACCGATCGATCATTTCGATCTCACCCCTGATCAAATCAGAAACTGCCTTCTGAGGATCGGTGTAAAGAATCTCCTGGATTTCCTTGGGCTGATAATCGACCGGAGGAACACTGCTGGCCCATTCGAATCGCATTCGATCCGATTCCTGTTGGCTCAACTTGTAGAGGCCATTGACCGTTGGCAAATTCGCTCGGCTGGGCATTTGCCATTGCATAAAAGCCTGAGGAAGAACGTGCGGGCGTCGCAACTTCAGCTTCAATCGTTCAGGTCCAAACACCGAAATGGAATCAACGATCGACGCCCAACCTGGCACATACGCTTGGTTACCAACCAGCGCTCGATTCAGCAAAGCCTGAGATATCTCCAAACTGTCCGGCACTCCGTCCTTGCCTGGATTCTGAATCATCAAGTCGAGCTCGGTTCGGTCGTCGCTGTGTTGGAACGATCCAAACGTGAAGCGATATTGTCCACCTTCTGGACCAGTGCTTCGGAACTCGAACATGGGCTTGGTGACCAATTGGCCGTTTCGAAAAGAGGGCCAGTCTGCAAGCGAAGATGGATCGGGCGTGGAGGACTTTTGAAAGACCGCAACTCGAATCATGGGATACGCCAAAATCAGTTCATTAAGCAGCTGTTTCCCTCCTTCAATATCAGGCTCCACTTCCAACATCTTCACAGCTGCTTGCCGAGCCTTCGGGAAGTCGCCTGCATCTCGGAATTCTTCGGACTTGGTCTTTAAGTCGGTTGCCATCTCCAAGAATTTGCCTTTCCACTTCAGCACCACCGGAAGCGGATCCTTGGCGTAATCCTTCTCCAATCGCGTGATCATCGCCTTGGCAGTCGCCAGTTCATTCGCGGCAAAATACGAATCGATCAGCTGATTGCAAACGTTGGAAATGGCTGTTCGAATCTTGTCTTTATCTTTGTCGTCCGGGAAAGACTTCTGAAACTCTTCCAAGACAGCCAACGCGTGTGGCAGTTTCCGCATCCCAGCCATTTCGGTCGCGCTTCGGAAAAGAAAATCTCGCCTCAGCTTCGAGAGCCCTGGTGTTTGAGGGTAATTCAAGAGCAAAAAGTTGAGATGCTCGAATGCTTCAGAAAATTGCTTCTTCTCCAACAGCTTATTCGCCTGTTGCAAGATCAACTGCTCGTACAAGATCACCGCTTGAATATCCTTCCAAGCGATGTCGTATATGCGGGACGGGAAGATCGGGAATGTTACCTTGAAGCGATCGGTTTCTTTGGGTGAGGATGGAACGCGACGATTCGGGAAATCAATTGGATTCACGCGAACGCTTTTTCCGCCGGCCTCCTCGTTCAAAGTGATAATATCAAAGGGTACCTTCTCATCGAGAACGGATCCTACGATACCCACTTCTTCAAGCAGTTTGTCTTGCTGACCGAATGCTTGACCAGCAAAACAGACTATGCTCAAGCCAAAAACTTGTACTATCGCGGACTGGAACCATCGCACCATTAGTTCGCACCTGCTGTGTCCGAGCCAGAATCCAGGGAAGCATCAGGGATAGGTACCGTCATAACAACCCCTTCGTCGCATGGCACCAACATTCCCTTGGACAACAACAACGGTGTACCACTGATCGGCTCGCCAATCTGAACGCGAGCAATCGTCTTGCCGGTCTCGCTGGATAGTCGAATGATCTCGCCACTGGTCGTCGCGAAAAGGCAGTCGGAGCCAATCGCTTGAGGCCGCCCGACCAAGACGACTTGGCCGAGTTGTGCAGCCCAAAGCTTTTTGCCGGTCGAATCGCAAGCAACCAATCCTTCGATATCGCTCAAAGCGAACACAATGTTGCTGCTCTCTCCTTGAAGTGCGTAAGGCCCCCAGGAGAATCTTCCTTCGACCGGGACCGACGAGGTTCTTTTGAGCTCACCCGAATCAAAGAAGTCGAGCTGATCACCAGAGGCCGTTGCGGATACCGCTACGATCACATCATTGATGATCGCCAATCTTGCTTTCAATGGTCGGTCTAAGGGTTGCGAAGTGATTGGTCGGAGCTGTTTACCAGTCGATAGCTTTACCATGTTGCGTTTCTCGTCGGCAACCACCACACTTTGTTTGTCGGACAGCATGACGGGATTCAACCATACCGGCCGCTCTCCCGCCTGGACGGTTGGCTGAAAGGGAGTACCGATCAACTTGCCTTTCTCGGGATCGAGCATCGCAATTTGAGCGTTGTTCAAGGGGACCAAGACGGCCCCATTCCCCAAGGCCAACGGTTCGTTCGAAGGAACTCCCCCCCCAAGCTCGATCGCTACCAATCTGGATGGATTCGAAGAGCGACGGGCAGGATCGATCAACAACAACTGATTGCCATCCGCTTGATTCAGCAGTGCCATTTTGGAATCCTTGAGAACAACTGGATTGGAAAACGTCAAGGAACGTTGGTTTCGGCCGAGGTTTTCGATAGGTTCCACCGCGACTTCGCCCGAGAACGATTTCGCATCCAAAGAGAATACCGCCCCTTGCGCCGTCGATGCAATGAAACCCTTACCATCCGTTCCCAGCGACATCACCGGGGAAGCAACATCCGTTTCCCAAATAGGCTTTCCAGTGGTCGGGTTGATCGCACTGACGCGGGTTCCCAAATTTCCTCGTACCAAGCGAGTGTATATGACGTGATCATCCACCTTCATGGGACGATTTGTAAATTGATCACCATCTTCATTAAGCCATTGGCGATTCAACTTTTGCGAAGTCACTTGAACTTGGTAATAGATAAGCCGGGTCGAAGCCAACCACAAGTCATTCCCGGCCATTAACGGCCAAGTGGTCTTGGGGGTGGTTTCGTTGCCAACCAAGCTAACCAACTTGAATACCCGGTCATTTGCATTGGATGGTTCGACATCCAGGATTGCAACTTCACCAAGGTTGGTCGCAACCGCCAATCGCCTTCCATCCACCTGTGGTTCCACCACCACGTGACCGCGGAAGATCACCGGGTTCTGTGCCGGTGTCAGCCCCAAACCTTCCTCGTCGGTATTGAAAACTCGCATCGTGCAAAAGTCAGTACCGTCGTTCTCGAACAAAATCAAATGGTTCAGAATCCAGATTGGCGGAACCGCAATTGTAGAAGGATTATGACCGAGATAAACGACTTCGTCGCATTGACCGCTCGCGCGCGAAACCACGTACAAATTGGAATGATCCCCTACTAAGTAACGCTTTTTCTTGCCAGGAGATCCGCCGATTCCGATATCAATCGCCTGAGGATACTTTTTGCCCCATCGGCTTTGACCAGTCACAGCATCAATACAAAATACTTCACCGCTGCGGGCCGCAACGAAAATGTCGTCACCATCGATCAATGGTTCCACGATCCGCCCCGGTATGGTTGTCTCCCAAAGAACCGATCCATCCGCTGCCGCAAGTCGTTTTAGCAAACCTTGCTCTTGCACATACACCAAGACGTCGCTGTCGTCGGTCGAATTCACACGTTTGGGGGCACCCGTCCAGTCGCGTCCAATGTGATGACGCCAAAGAACCCTGCCGTTGCCAGCATTCATGGCCACCACAGAACCCGCAACACGAAGGTAAATCGTAGAGCCCGATTCACCATCGGTACCACTGATC
>JBIKLJ010000313.1:0-4984 GCA_044359895.1 Pirellula sp. | reverse complement strand
GGTTGAAAAACGAAGTTCTCGTCGTTGCATGATGTTTTGGGGAAACAAAGACTTCTCGGAAACACAGGTAGACAAATTGTACCAAATTGCTGATTGGCAATGAATCGAGTACACTGCCTTCCGCCAACGAGGTCGATTTTCCTTTCAATTGCTCTAGTTTTGTCGAGAAATGCATGGGTCGATTGCGATTCCGAGTGCCGAGCGCCCATGAGTATGATCCTCAGATCTGGAGCACTGCGTTTGTATCGGGCATCGAAGGGATCCCATGGGCCAGCAAGAATCGAATTGAAAAAGACTGTTTGGTCATCGAGCGAGCCGTCAGCGAATCTGGAAAGCTCTCTATTGTTTGGCCTACGGAAGAATACGGTCCCATTCAGCTTTCGACCGCCTCACTTCGGTGCCAAGACGAACCCTATTGGCTACACGTTGAGCTCGCCCGGGGGACTATTCACCGGATTCGTGGCAGGGGCCAGGATTGGCTGCGGTTGGGGCTTAAGGTGCCCGAATCGTACACGTCGTTGATGGAACAGGCCGTAACGTCCTTTGTTCAATCCCTGCTGACGACGGACACACCGGAGGTATGTTTGGTTCATGCCCAGAACGCAATCGATATGGCCATTAGTGCTTCGAAGCCTTTGGCGCGCGCATTCATTTCACAGTCCCTTCAGGCAAGACATCAGACGGAGAAACAGTTGGGAACCCTTCTTGGTGTCAAAGTAGTACCCAAGGAGCATTGGGAACGAGAAATCGCGCAGGCGGTGCCGGCCATCAATACGATTCAGATATCGATGGAGATGGGGCAAATTGAATCGGAGTCGAAGAATGCTACATTCGCAATTATTGATTCCCAGCTGAATTGGGCTCGCAAGAACTCCATGAGGGTTTTCGGTGGTCCGCTTTTGAATTTGCAATCGCATGCAGTACCGAAGTGGTTATACCTTTTCAGCGATTTTGAATCTTTGTACGAAGCGGCTTGCAAGCATGCGGTTCAAGTGGTCGAACGGTATCGGGGGCAAGTTCACCTGTGGTCAGCAGCCACAGGTTTGAATTGCCCGAACACACTTGGAATCTCGGACGAACAAGTGCTGCATCTGGCGGTGGGGGTGATCCAAGCAATTCGCCGATCCGATCCCAAGACACCAGTGGTGTTGACCATCGATTCGCCGTGGGCCGAGTACTTAGGGCAAAAGGCTGATGGAATCAGCCCATTGCATTTTGCGGATGCTTTGATTCGCGCCGACTTGGGACTTTCCGGCTTAGGCTTGGAATTGAATATGAATTACTGGCCCGGTGGTTCGATGCCCCGCGACTTGGTCGATGTTTCCGATTTGATTGATCACTGGAATATTCTTGGGCTTCCGCTGTTGGCACAAGTCTCTGGTCCATGCAATTTGCTGAACGACGCACAGGCATTATCGAAATCAGGAATCGTATCGAATTGGGAGTATCCCAACATGGCGGGTTGGAAAACGTCCAAACTGTCAGATTCGGGCTCGATCGATCTTCCCAACGGTACATTCTCGCAACCCTCAATCCAACCGGGAGCGGCCGACGCGGAAGTCAACAAACGCGATCGAATGCCAGTCAACGGTCTGGAGATCATGCAGATGCTCCTTGCCAAAAGCAATATTCATGGGATCATCTGGAATCAGTTTTCTGATTGCGATGAGCACATTTATCAGAATGCCGGTTTGATTGGTCCCAATGGAAAGACGCGTTCGCTGCTGGATGGTTTATCAAGGCTTCGCCAGCTTCACGTGCACTGAAATCTGTTTCCGTGGATCTCACACGATCGCCCGTGTTCCGGGCGATCCGCTTGATTGTCCCCAGTTCGCTTGCAACTCAGTTCGCTTGCAAAGCTGTTAGCTTGCAACGTTCGTCAGAAACGTTTTCCAGGAATGATACCTTGGGTCTTGCAACGTGACCGCGATACCTGGATTTGCATGAGGCCGAACGGGGGTTGTCAATAACTTCATGGAAGCCTGAACCGGAGTCCGTCCTCCTTTCTTGCCGTTGCAACCCATGCACGAACAGACCACGTTTTCCCACGTTGTCTTCCCACCTTGCGACCGTGGGACAACATGGTCCAGACTCAACTGGCTCATCGGTCTTGTTTGACCGCAGTACTGGCATCGGTAGCCATCGCGTGCGAACAAGGTTTTGCGATTGAATCGAACGGTCGATTTAGGAATTCGATCGTAAAGTACTAAGCGAACAATGCGAGGGACTTGCAGTTCTCTTGTCGGGGTTCGAAGATAATCTTCGTCGTTCTGTTTTTCCATCGCATGCAGTTCCGACAATTCGCACCAGCTCTCAAAGTCATAATTGGCGTACTGATCTTCTTCGATCACAATCACTTCGGCACACCCACGATATAGCAGCGTCATCGCACGTCGCACGTCGACTACGCGAACGGCCATGTAGAAACGATTCAGCACCAATACACTACAATCCAATGCGGAGCTTTCGCTCATGCTGACTCCTCCCGGTGGGTGATTGAACAAAATCCAGAACACTGAAGGCATACCGTTTTCACCAGCATAACGCATTTTGGGCGCGGTCGCCAACAGTCCGAAGAGATCTTCACAATTTCGCGAGTTACTAAACTTGAACTACCTTATTTCTAGCGTCGTTACCTTGGTTGCCCCCATTCTATGGGTGTGCACTTTGCTGGGGCTGCCCGGTAACTGGGGGTTGTTGGTGCTTGGCGCTGCGGTCGCCTACTTCAACACGGTTGAGACACATCAGGACGTTGACTTCCCCGCAATGATCACGCTGTTGGTGCTTGCAATCGCAGGTGAAATCATCGAATTTTTGGCTGGGGCAGCAGGCGTCAACCAGCTTGGTGGTTCGCGTCGAGGGACCGTTTTAGCGGTCGTCGGTTCGCTCGTGGGCGCGATCGTGGGAATGTTTGTAGGGATTCCTGTGCCGTTGATTGGAAGCCTGATCGCGGCGGTATTGTTTGGAGGGCTTGGGGCTTTCGGCGGAGCTGTTGTAGGTGAGCGATGGGCTGGAAAAGAATGGGATCTCAGCATCCGAATCGGGTGGGGGGCCCTGTGGGGCAAGCTGCTGGGCACCTTGCTCAAAACCATTTGTGGAACGGTGATGATGGTTTTGCTGATCTACTCAGTTTGGTTTTAGACTAGCCCGTTTGGTTTTAGCCGAGCCGAGACGAATTGGTTTTAGCCGAGACGAATGCGTCCAGTCCCGTCGCCGAACGTGACGCCTTCGATTCCGACGTGCTCCAGCATGGTGGAGAACAGATTGTTCAAAGGGGTGTTGATCGGGAATTCCAGCAGCCGCCCCGTTTCAACTCGATTGCCACCTTTGCCAGCGAGAATGATGGGCAGATCATGATGGTCATGTCGATTTCCGTCGGAGATGCATCCACCGTAGACAATCAGCGATTGATCGAGCAAGGATCCGTTGGCATCCTTCGTTTCCTTCATCTTTTTGAGGAAGTAGCAAAATTGCTCGGAGTAGTATTTGTCGATCTTTGCGATCTTGTCCACGTTTTCTTGCTTGTTCTCGTGGTGCGACAGCTGATGGTGGCCGTCTTTCACTTCAATCATCGGGAACGCTCGGTTGCTTCCTTCGTTGGCGAGCATGAACGTGGCAAGTCGCGTGGTGTCCGTTTGGAACGCCAGAACCATCATGTCGTACATCAGTCGAATATGTTCTGTCGGGTCACTTGGTTTTTCCGAAGGCTCTTTTGTACCTTCTGGCAATGCAATCTCCTTGGTGAAGCGATTGATGCGTTGTTCGACTTCCCGAACGCTATTGAAGTACTCTTCTAATTTTTGTTTGTCTTCGGCGCCGGCAATACGTTCCAAGTGGGATCGCTGGTCGGCTACAAAATCAAGGATATGCGACTGCATTTGTCGCAATCGCGAATCCTGGCCGCCAGTGCCGAAAAGCCGTTGAAACGCTCGAAGCGGATTCACTTCTTTGGCGGTCGGGAGAGAGTCGGATCTCCAGGAGATGTTATTCGAATAGGCGCATGCGTAACCCGAATCGCAGGAGCCTGCATCGCGTCCTTCTTCGGTACCGAGTTCGATAGAAGCCAATCGCGTCGATCGGCCATACGAATCGGCAGCAATCTGATCGACGCTTCGCCCTGCTTTAATCTTCGAGCCCGCAGTCTTGTAAGGATGTGCCCCTGTTAAAAAGGCTGCCGCAGACCGAGCGTGATCTCCGGGGCCATCCCCAAGCGACTGAGCGTTGACTTGCGCCAGGCCACGCAGGACATTGAAATCGGTTTTGCAGTCGGCCAGTGGTTCCAAGCTGGGAGAAAGTTGCCAGTCCAAGCCTTTGCCTTTGGGTAGCCAACGCTCTGCGTTCGTTCCATTGGGAAAAAACACCCAAGCAAGTCGAACGGGCGCTGCCGCAGCCCCTTGTTCAGCCGCTCGCGCCAAGGGCGCTTGCATTAGATTTAAGCTGGGCAATGCAAGCGAAACGCCCAAGCCTTGCAGCAAAGTGCGGCGATTGATCCGGGAGCAAGCCACCGATCGGTCCAAAATGGGGGAAGCGTCAGCCACGCTGGAATGAACGTTTGGATTTTCAGTTTGCATGGGTGGGATTTCCTTTCGCGAGGAAGGCGGGGGACTCGTGAAACGCGTTGCTAAGAACAATAGCCTTAACCATCGCCCGAACCGAGCCTGAGTTTTCTTTAGTGTACTGTAAAACCAAGTCAACGTCACATTTGTCCTGACGTTGCAAACCGCGCCCCAAAGCATACGTGAGCATGCGTTGAGCAACGTTTTTTTCCACCTGCGGTTGGGCGGACGACATGAACGCGATCAATTCGGCGGGGCCTTGAAAAACTCGCCCGTCTGCCAGTTCCCCTTTGGAATCGATCATGATTTCGCCGTCTTTATCTCGCCATCGTCCAATTGCGTCGAAATTCTCAAGTCCAAGTCCAATCGGGTCCATCAATTTGTGGCAACCTGCGCAGCTTGGGTTGCTTCGGTGGATTTCCAGTCGT
>JBIKLJ010000312.1:0-4994 GCA_044359895.1 Pirellula sp. | reverse complement strand
AAATGCCCAGAACATTCCTCAGTGCTTGCGATCGATTGGTTGAAGGAAGCGGGGCAAACCGAAGCGTGCATCAAAAATTTCTGGGCAACCATTTTGGTGAGCGCTCTTGGGGAGCAGGTGGATCGCGTGACCTTAGGGGCAACCCGCAAAGTGCTTGTGGATGGTTTTGCGGCAGACCGTCGTGCGTATCATTTGCTTGTTCCGAATCTGCCTCTTTCCGAGATCATGGATGATCGCGTCACCCAGGCACTTCAGGCACAAGGCATCACGCTGTCGCTGGGTTGCGGTGTGAAGAGTATGGAACGGGACAATCAAGGTTTGTTCCGATTAAGTCATCTTGCCGATCCGGCAAACGCTTCGAACATCCCGCCACCATCATGGAGCGACGCTAAATTTGATTCTGTCCTATGCGCTGTGCCGTGGCATACGGTGGAGTCGATCTTGCCGGAATCGATGCGGCATCATTTGTCGAACGCAGGACGTTCGCCGAGCTTGATGGATTCCTCTCCAATCACCGGCATACATACTTGGTGGGACCGTCCATGGCTCAAGGAGCCTCATGCGATTTTGATTGATCGCTTATGCCAATGGGTCTTTCCAGCACCGGAATCCGCGCACGGATCGCTGGGCAGTTCAGCATTGAATGCGACGTCGGGCGCGGCATCGACGGAGCATTATTATCAGATCGTCATCAGTGGTTCACGGATGTTACCAAGGGGCGATGCAGAGGGAGTGCTCAAGATGGTCAAGCAAGACCTGGCGGAGATCTTTCCAGAGTCGGCGGTAGCCACGATGTTTCGAGGCAAAGTCGTGACCGACCCCAACGCGGTATTTTCCGTATCGCCGGGCCACGAACAAAGCCGGTTAACGGCCAATGAATTTGCGGACCAAGGCATATGGCTCGCAGGCGATTGGACTCAAACGTTCTGGCCAGCAACGATGGAGGGTGCCTTGATTTCCGGTGCCAAGTCCGCAGAAGAGCTGCTAACCACGTTCAGCCGCCCAACCAAGCTAACTTAGGAGTTACTTTTGTAGCTGTGCCAGGCACCTAGTCGGAGCACGGTCGTTGGGTTCGGCGGGAAACCACAGCTTTTGTCCGTCCACTTCTCGCCGGACTTTTCGTTTCGGGCAGAGCGTCCACCACCGCCGGGCGACTTCGGTATTGTCTCAGGTTTGAACAACGTCGGGCCTGGACCGCAGAACCAAGTAAATGTGATTAAATAGGCAATTGCAAGCTAGCAAATCGATGCTGTAGCAGAAGGCAAGGAGTTGCAGCCCGTCTTCGATCCAACGTTTTCGGTGATCGAAGTTCCTTCTGGAGAGGGGATCATGTCCAAGCAGGAAGCACCGTCTGTTGGTCCTGGCCATGGCATGGACCGCAACAATCTCCCACCCGAACAAATGCTGTGTCCTTATGGAGGTCGGCTACCCGCTCCATCTAGCGCACCAAACCTATTGCGACGTGCCGGGGCGAGCCCGACCGTCGCGGGTGGCGGCGTGTGCGTTGACGTTGGTGTGCACGCGGGCAACGCACGCGTAAGCAACGCGAAGCTGGGCCTTTTCTTCACAGTATTTCAGCATGTTTTTGTTCTTTTTCGCCCGCTAAGGGCGTACGCGATTACTCGTATTTTGAAACGCTTTCAAAATCCTTTACGCACGCAAAAAATAGTTTTGGCTTGTGGTACTCTTTTTGTTGAACCGTACCTTCTTCATGCTTAGTTCTTGTCACACGGGGTAATCTGCAATAACTCGATGTTTTTGCCTAGAATGTCACTCATGATTTCAGTCGATTCCATTGTCCTCCTTTTAACCTGTTCGAATTCAAGATGGTTTCCTTGTCTGACTGCGACATAAAATAGCAACCGATATCATTGTATTGCTTCGGTGGAGGATAGAGTTCTGGTGGGAACCAACTCGAGCGCCACTGAAGTCAAAAAAGAAGCCAGGGGCTACTTCGGTAGCCCCTGGCTTCTTTCGAGTGCATAGGCTTGTTTTTTGTAAAATGCGAAAAATCCAACGCTCTGATACGGTACTCGTGCCCGACGAACGCAATAGGTTTGGCTACGGCACATGGAATGTGCCTGCTACTATGGGAACGAAAAGTAGCAGACACTTTCCAAGTGCCGTCCGCTATACTAAGCTAAATGCCGTCGAAGCTGTTTTTTCGCAGTTTCAACCCACCCCCCCGCCTGCATCAGGTCCCGCCGTTTACTATGTTCCTCCGCAAACTTGTCTTTTTGGCTGCGCACGCAGCGATCTTGCTTTGCGTGCACCGCGCTGCAAACGCGCAAGAGCCCACTTTCGAACGGCATATTCGGCCCATTCTCAGACAGCACTGTTTTGATTGCCACGGTGCTACCGACACGAAAGAAGGCAACCTCGACCTCCGACTTGTCCGGTTTATGAAACAAGGGGGCGATTCCGGCGCTGCTATTAACTTCGAAAATCTAAGTGAAAGCCCTTTGATCCAGCGTGTCGTCAGCGGCGAAATGCCACCCGGCGAAGCTCACATGCCCGCCGAGCAACTTGCGATACTCAAAAAGTGGGTCGAGGCGGGTGCCAAGACCGACCGGCCTGAACCAGAGCAGATCGGGCCCGGTGTCCCTATCACCGCGGAAGATCGGGATTATTGGGCCTTTCGACCCATCACTCGCCCCGCTGTCCCAGAGATTAAAAGCACTGAGTCTAGCGAACAGGCAGACCGAGTTCGATCGCCCATCGATGCGCTGCTCCAACAAGCTATGCCCGCTGGCGTCTCCTTTTCGTCTGACGCTGATCGCGAGACTCTCATTCGCCGCGCCTATTTTGATTTAACCGGCCTGCCTCCAAGCCTCCAAGATATGGAACGATGGACCAATTCCTCGTACAGCAATTGGTTTGGGCAAATGATCGATTCCTTGCTCGAATCTCCCCATTACGGTGAGCGTTGGTCTCGACATTGGCTTGATGTTGCTGGCTATGCCGATTCCGAAGGACAAACGACGGCCGACGCCATTCGGCCTTGGGCCTGGAAGTATCGCGACTATGTGATCCGGTCCATGAACTCCAACAAACTGTTCGATCGATTCATCATCGAACAATTAGCCGGCGATGAACTTGCCGGCCCTCGCAATGGCGATTGGACGGCGGAGCAAATGGAACTGCTGACCGCCACCGGTTTCCTCACGATGGCCGCCGACGGTACCGGCGCTGGTGACAACAGCCCAGAAGCTCGCAACAAAGTCATCGCGGACACCATCAAGATCGTTAGCTCATCTCTGCTGGGTGTCAGTGTCGGCTGTGCTCAATGCCACGATCATCGTTACGATCCGATTTCCCAAGTGGACTACTTCGCGATGCGGGCTGTCTTCGAACCTGCATTCGATTGGCAACAGTGGCGAGTTCCCGACGCTCGCCGCATTTCTCTCTACACCAACGCAAACCGCGAACAAGCCGCCGCGATCGAACAAGAAGCCCAAAAAATTGCTGAAGAGCGAGCTGCAAAACAAAAGCTTTACATGGCTCAAGCGCTCGATAAGGAACTGCTCAAGTACGAAGAGCCACTCAAAAGCGAACTGCGCACAGCCTACGAAAAACCGGAAAACGAACGCTCCGAAGAGCAGGTCATGCTGCTCAAAAAGTACCCGAGCGTGAACATCTCGCCCGGCGTCTTGTATCAATATCTTCCTCAGGCCGCCGAAGAGCTCAAAACGTATGATGCGAAAATTGCCGAGACCCAAGCTCGTAAACCCGTCGAAGAGTTCATCCGAGCCATGACCGAGGTCCCTGATCGCACCCCAGAGACCTTCCTCTTTCATCGCGGTGACCATCAGCAGCCCAAACAAAAAGTCATGCCCGCCGACTTGACGATCGCTGCCGACGAAGGTGCCTTGCCAACCATCCCCGAACGGGATCCCAAATTAAAAACCAGCGGACGACGATTGGCGTATGCGCGTTGGTTGACCAGCGGCAAGCATCCACTGGTGGCTCGTGTGCTGGTCAACCGAGTTTGGTTGCACCACTTTGGTCAAGCGATCGTGCCTACACCGTCGGAGTTTGGTAAGCTTGGAATGCCTCCTACCAACACGGCGCTGTTGGACTGGCTAGCGGACGATTTCATGCGAAGCGGCTGGGACCTGAAACAATTGCATCGAACGATCATGAAGTCGACCGCTTGGCGACAGAGTGCCGTTCGCGATGAATCCAAATCGGCTATCGATGCCGAAAACACTTCCTATTGGCGCAAATCGATCCAACGCTTAGACGCCGAGGTGATTCGAGACCGAATGTTGGTTGCGTCTGGAACACTCGAGCCGAATATGTTCGGTCCACCTATTGCGATCAAGGCGGACGATGCAGGGCAGATCATCGTCGATGGCCAACAGAAACGACGCAGCCTGTATCTCCAAGTGCGACGATCGCAGCCTGTGGCTATGCTTCAGAGTTTTGATGCACCGGTGATGGATGTGAATTGCGAACGACGACCGGTTTCCACCGTGGCGACGCAGTCGTTGATCATGATGAACGGCGAGTTCGTATGGCAACAAGCGGAACTGCTAGCCGCTCGAGCCATCCGAGAAGCGGTACCACTTTCGCCCGAACAACTAGTCAATCAACCCGAGATGCCTGTGCCGCTCCAACCGGAATGGCGATACGGTTATGGAGAATTCGATGAACCAACGCAACGAGTCGTGAACTTTACCGACTTGCCGCACTGGACCGGAACCGAATGGCAAGGTGGAGCTCAACGTCCCGACCCAGCGATCGGCTGGGTTATCGCCAATCCAAATGGCGGACACACGGGCGCTCGCTATGCATCGATCCGGCGCTGGGCTTCGCCAAGCAATAGCCGCATCCGTATCGATGGCGCGCTCCAACACGGATCACCCAACGGCGACGGAGTCCGAGGAAGAATCGTTTCGGACCGACGCGGGCTTTTAGGGCAATGGCAAGTGATCAATAACATGGCCGAGACCAAGATCGATGAGTTTGCCGTTGAGGCTGGCGAATCGATC
>JBIKLJ010000108.1:0-17086 GCA_044359895.1 Pirellula sp. | reverse complement strand
TGCATTTGATCCATAAGTGGCCGGAGAATGCGGCGAAAGCCGTTTCGCAAACCAAGCTAACATCGTCGCGATGGCAGCACGTGGTCATCACGTATGATGGATCCTCCAAGGCCGAAGGAATCAAAATTTGGATCGATGGAAAACAGTCCGCAGCTACGATTACTTCGAACGCCTTAACCGAAACGATTAAAACGTCGGTCCCATTCACGATCGGCCGACGCTCGACCGGCGCCCCATCGCAAGGGGCTCTGATTCAAGATGTGCGACTTTACCAAAAGGTCTTGGCTGCTAACGAATTGCAGGACCTTGGATCAACGCCGCGTCTGCAATACCTTCTTGCCAAAGCGAGTCGATCCGCGGACGAACAAGAAGCTCTCTTTTCTTGGTTTCTCGGTTCCAAGGACGAGGAACACAAAAATCTAGTGGCTGCCCTGAATGGACTAACCACGGAGAAAAACCAAATCACCCAGCGTGGCACCGTGGCTCACATCATGAATGAAGCTCCAACGCCAGCCAAAGCCTATGTGCTGATGCGAGGGGATTACGATAAACGCTCTACCGAAGTCGAACCGAGCACTCCCAAAGTATTGCCGCCCATGTCCGCCGATATGCCTCGGAACCGGCTCGGTTTTGCGAAATGGTTGTTGATTCCCGAGAACCCTCTTACCAGCCGAGTGACAGCCAATCGCTTTTGGCAAGAAGTTTTTGGGAATGGCTTGGTGGGCTCAACGGGTGACTTTGGGGCAACAGGACAAATGCCAACCCACCCGGATCTTCTCGATCACTTGGCAATCAGTTTGCGTGAAGATGGTTGGAACGTCAAAAACTTCTTTCGGACCTTGGTCACCAGCGCCACCTACCGACAATCCTCCAGCGTCTCACCCGAAAAATTGGCTATGGACCCTGTGAACAAATGGTTGGCTCGGGGGGCCCGTTTTCGAATGGATGCCGAGATGATTCGCGATACCGCTTTGGCGACAAGTTCCCTGCTGGTCAATAAGATCGGCGGCCCCAGCGTGCGGCCGTACATGCCTGCCGGTGTTTGGGAAGCCGTTGCAATGCCAGGAAGCAACACCCGTGACTACATGGCGGATCAAGGCGAAGGTCTCTATCGCCGCAGCATTTATACCTTTCTTAAGCGATCAGCTCCGCCACCAAACATGGACGTGTTCAACGCAACCGCGAGAGAAACTTGTACGGTCAAACGCGAAAGAACGAATACGCCACTTCAGGCTTTGGTCACACTGAACGATGTTCAGTTTATTGAAGCAGCCCGCGCTTTGGCCGATAAAGTTTTGTCGGACGCATCCATACCCGCCGACTCGAATTCGCGAATCCAGGCAATCGCCAATCGTATTGTGGCCAGACCATTCCGAGCCGAGGAATTAGGAGTCGTGAATGCAAGCCTGAACGAATTGCAACAGTTCTACACACAGACGCCTGACCAAGCTCAACAGTTGATCGCGATTGGATATTCCAAGCCAAATGCGAACCTGAACGTTTCCGAACTTGCTGCGTGGACCATGTTGGTCAACCAACTTATGAATTTAGACGAAGTGCTCACCAAATAATTCTCGATCGAGTTCAAGTCCTATGCAACCAAACAACATTCATCCGCTTTTCGAACAATACGTGCGAAGCGAAACTCGTCGACAATTTTTTCGTCAGGGTGGAAACGCCCTCGGGGCGGCTGCACTTGCTGCGTTAGGGATGCCTCTTGCATCGTATGGCGCTGAGAACTCCGACGCGGCTGGCGCCAACAGCGCCCCCACCAACGGCTTGGGGACTCTTCCTCATTTTCCTGCCAAAGCCAAGCGAGTCATCTATTTGCACATGGTCGGTGGCCCTTCGCAGATGGATTTGTTCGATTACAAGCCCCAAATGAATGATTGGTACGATAAGGATCTGCCGGAATCGATCCGCAACGGTCAGCGTTTAACGACCATGACCAGCGGCCAAGCCCGGTTCCCGATCGCACCATCCAAATACAAGTTTGCTCAGTACGGCAAGAACGGTATGTGGATCTCTGAATTGCTACCAGAGACCGCGAAAGTCGTCGACGATCTATGCTTTGTTCGCTCCATGCATACCGAGGCCATCAACCATGAGCCCGCAATTACTCTGATGCAAACCGGCAACATGGTGACGGGCCGCCCTTGCATCGGTTCGTGGATGTCCTACGGCCTTGGCTCGATGAATAGCAATCTGCCCACTTTCGTCGTGCTGGTGGCGCAACCTACCAACACAGAACAGATCCAAGCGATTTCCGCTCGACTTTGGTCTTCGGGGTGTTTGCCCGGCGAACATGCTGGGGTCAGCTTCCGATCCGCTGGCGACCCGATTCTTTATATCAACAACCCAGCGGGGGTCCCGTCCGAAGTCCGTCGCAAAACGCTCGATGGTTTGAAGTCGCTCAATGAGATGAACTTTAAAGCGGTCGGCGACCCTGAAATTCATACTCGCATTCAGCAATATGAACTGGCGTTTCGAATGCAGTCGAGCGTGCCCGAATTAACAAGCATTGCCAGCGAACCAGAAAGCACCTTCGAACTGTACGGGGATCAAGCAAAAAAGCCGGGCACCTTTGCAAACTCGGTCCTGTTGGCTAGGCGAATGATCGAACGCGACGTTCGTTTCGTGCAGGTCTACCTGAATAATTGGGATCACCACGGAAACGTCGCTCAGCGGCTTCCATCGCAATGCAAGGACATCGATCGAGCGACCTACGGATTGATCACCGATCTCAAAGCCCGCGGACTCTTGGATTCTACCTTGATCGTTTGGGGCGGGGAATTTGGTCGTACAATCTACTCGCAAGGTGGGCTATCCAAAGACAACTATGGGCGAGACCATCACCCACGTTGCTTTACCATGTGGATGGCAGGCGGTGGAATCAAGGGGGGCGAAGTGTACGGCGAAACCGACGACTTCTCCTACAATATTGTCAAAGACCCTGTGCATATTCGTGACTTTCATGCGACAATCCTGCACCTGCTGGGGATCGACCACCAACGCTTCTCGTTCCGTAATCAAGGCTTGGACTTAAAGCTAACGGGTGTCGAGCCAGCCCGGGTCATTCACGAATTGCTTGCCTAAGCCAGCTTTTCATCGCCTTGCCTTGAAAGACTGCTTTATGAATGTTCCCTCCAGCGACAAAGCACCCAACGCATCCTCCAACTCGTTTGTTGAGTCGTTGGCTTTGATTGGCAAACGCTCTTCCAGCGTCAAAAGCCTTAGCGGATTCAAGAAAGGGCACTCGATTCCAGATCGTGTGAACACGTCTTCGCAGATCTTTATCGCCAAACTGGCAGAAGAGGAACTCAGTGCGGATCTCAACGACGTCTTTAAGCGGATGAGATCGGAGTTTCAGTTCAAGCGAACTCAAATGACCGTAGTCGACTCGAAAGACGGAACGGGGTCCATCGCCACCCCATGGTTCAGTTACTCGATCAGCATCGAACACGATCCGTCCGATCCAAGTTCCGCGGTTTGGCGAAGGGCCGTTGAGAAGATCTGTAATTCCGACGCAGTCTTTTCCGAAGCCTTTTCCGAGGTCTTTCCAAACGTATTTGATACTCTTGAATTGCGTACCTTCTCCAAAGTCGATATCGAATCGCTGGTGGATTCTCTCGAAGAACTTGACGACGACCGATTGGAGCTTGAGTACGATCACGGCTTGACCGAGTGCCATGTGACGATTGAAGGCGTTCCGGGCGAGATTCATATCGACGCCAGAACACTTCGGATGGTGCACTCGATCCCGCGACTCCCCAGCTACATGCTTCGATCCTTCTTGGCAATCCAGAGCGCTTTGTTAGGCTCTAGCGGCGTCAGCATGATCCCGATCGATGCACTGTAAGGCGAGCGTTGGGCATGCACTGGGCTGCCGTATCCCTTAATGCTAGCCTGCGGTCTGCTGGTCTGGATACTTGACTCGTCCGTGATAGATGGCCGTCAAGCTTTTGATCAGCGATCGCTTGATGGTATCGAGTTCCTGCAGAGTCAATCCGCATTCGTCGAATTGACCATCGAGCAGCTTCTTCATGGCGATTTGGTCGACCAGGTTTTGCAATCGCGATGCGGTGGGTTCCACTAACGCTCGAGATGCACTTTCTACCGCATCGGCAATCATGAGAACAGCGGCTTCACGCGTTTGCGGTTTCGGGCCTGGGTAACGGAAAGTCGACTCGGAGATCTCTTCGCCATGCGGATCTTGTTCGCTCTTCTTGGCGGCCAATCGATAAAAGTACTCGACAAGAGTTGTTCCGTGATGCTGCTCAATGAAGTCGATCACCGGTTTGGGAAGACGATGTTGACGGGCCAAGTCAGACCCATCTTTGACGTGCGCGATAATGACCAGCGTGCTCATGGCTGGCTGCAGAGTGTCGTGCCGATTGCTTCCAGGAGCTTGATTTTCTACGAAGTAATTGGGTTTAAACATTTTCCCAATGTCATGAAAACAAGCGCCGACTCGCACAAGCAGCCCATGCGCGCCAATGCTGTCCGCAGCCGATTCCGCTAATGCAGCAACCGAAATACTGTGGTTGTAAGTGCCTGGGGCTCGTTGGGCTAATTGCCGCAAAAGAGGATGGCTCATGTCGCTAAGTTCAAGCAGGCTAAGATCCGTTTGGACCCCAAACAACTTTTCGGCGAAGGGCAATAAACCGGTCATCAGCGGACCGCAAAGCAAGATGCAGATCGCTTGCCATGCGGCTTCCCGAGCGAGCTGTACCGGAAAAAGAGAGATTCGAGTTCCTTGCAAGCTCCCAACCGCAGGACCATCGGTCACAACACCTCCCGCTTGTCCCGTCATGACGCCCAGCCCGATAAACGTCATAAAGACGATCGCTGCAACTCCCACCCCAACATAGATCAACCTTGTCCTAGTTCGAATGCGACCGCACAGCAAAGTCGAACCCGCCGCTGCGCTTGCCAAGACGATGAACTCCGACAAGTCAACTCGAGTACTAAATGCAACTACCAGAGACAATGCAGCCATCAACATCAGGGAGGTAGGACGGCCGAAAGCGATGGTTGCAATGATGGCTGTCAGCGTGACCGGAATCACCTCCGCGCGAAATGGGTCACTGGATGCCAAGACCGCAAAGATAATGCACAACACGCATAAGGTAAGCATGCGAAGCAATTGAAGCGAATTTGTTATCAGGGAACGATCGAGAGATTGATAGATAAAAAAGCCGCATAACATGTACAAGGCAACGATCAGACCTGCGAAGGCTGCGGTTCTTTGAACGCGTTCTTGGATACTAAGCTGCCCCGTGTAGGCGGCGTGTTCCGCTCTTAGCAAATCCAATTCCTTCTGATCCAATGTCTTTCCGATGGGCACCAGGGCTCCGAAGGTCGGATCATAAGAGATCGTCGCATCTTTGACGCTAGCGATCGCATCGATACGAGCCTGATTGCTAAGGTCTTCTCGGATGGTCAACGTCACTGGCAATTGACTAGCCATGTAGCTGTGGATCATGCGAGCTAACAAGATTGCATTCGCGTTTCCAAACTGGTTCCTGAATTCTCGCTCCAAGGAGCTTCGGAGGGTCACAGCGACCTCGGCAACTCGAATCCGCTGGACGTCCGCTTCGATTTTCTTGGTCTCGTCGCCGATCTTGAAGACGCGAATGTAGCGTTGGTTCCCTTTCTCGATATCATGGCTCAATGACCGTAAAAGCCCAAATTCCTCGATGGGGTCAAGCACTTCGCGCATTGCAGCATCAAATTTGGAGATATCCGCATCTGTTGCAAGCGTTGCGTGGATGGCTTCTAAAGCTCGCTCATGACTAAGCGGCGTCTCATCGAAGTCCAGAACGGTTGCTCCCAATTGATCTAAGCTGTGGGAATGTTTGGCCGTTAGTTCCGTTGCATTAGTGGCTTCTCGAACCGCAAACAAAGCGTCTTTCACAGCATCCCGGAGCTGCACGATCGGTTCTTTGTTGTTTTCATAGATGCACAAAACCTCGCGCCCCGCTTGAATGCGAAGTGCGTACGTCTTTTCTTGATCGACAACCTTAAATGCAACTCGCGGAAGAATGGCTCGCTGAGGAATAAAACCCTTTCGATACGCGAACGGTGGCTCCCACCCACGAACGAAGGTAACCAGGACGATGGCAGCAAGAATCGCCATCCCCAAGCGGACCAATGCCTCTACCGAAGTAAATCGTTCGATGACACGCCGCCAGGGATACCCTTCCACCCGTAAGTTGGCGGCGCGTTCGCTACGAGTTTTTGCGTTCGAAGTCGAGGACATAAAGGTTCTTAGGGGGTCCCATGATCGCCAGTCGAACCATTTCGACCGGTGCTTGGTGTCTTGTCACTTGCAAGACTACTGCTTGGGCCATCGTAGGCCGCCACAATTTTCCTCACGAGAGGATGTCGCACGATGTCATTTTCGTTCAATCGAATAAAAGAGATACCGGGGATACCACTGAGTCTCTGAACGGCATCGCGAAGCCCGCTGGTCACTCCGGGGGGCAAATCCACTTGAGTGATGTCGCCTGACACAACGATCTTGGACCCTTCACCCATCCGAGTCAAAAACATCTTCATTTGAGCCACGGTCGCGTTCTGAGCTTCGTCCAATATAACAAAAGCTTGATTCAGTGTGCGGCCACGCATGTAGGCCAGCGGGATAACTTCAATCACATCCTGCTCCCGCAAGAATTTGACCTGATCAAAATCTACCATTTCGTTGATGGCATCCAACAACGGGCGAAGGTAGGGATTTAGTTTTTCCTGCAAATCGCCTGGCAAATAACCAAGGCTTTCCCCCGCCTCCACTGCAGGCCGAACCAAAACAATCTTTCGAATCAACTTTGTTTTCAAAGCTTCAACGGCAGTTGCGACCGCCAAATAAGTTTTTCCGCAACCTGCCGGCCCGATACAAAACGTCATGTCGTGTTGACGAATCGCATCGACATAGGCAGCTTGCCCTTCGGTTTTGGGGCGAATCCTGCGTCCTGCGTTGCCGATAGCCAGCTCGCTCTTTTCATGTGCCATAGCGGCTCGAGGGCCTGTTGCATGAGCTAATGCGTCACCCACTTCCTCAGGACCAATTTTGCCCTGACGTATCACTTTGTCCTTGAGCCGTTCCAGAATCTCTGTCGCCAAACGGACCGAGTCCGCAGGACCGGAAATGCGAATTTGACCACTGCGATGCGTGATCGCTACGCCCAACTGGTTCCGGACCAAACGCAAATTGTTGTCTTGAGGCCCAAACAGTTGCAACGCAAGCTGAGGGTCCGAGAGAGTCAATGTCGATTCAGACATATGGCAATTAGCCCGTTCCTATTCTTTCGATCCGATGAGCACAGGTGTATTCAACAAGAGTATGCCACGGGAATTTAAGTGAGTTTGGCGATTACGCCAAGATAGCCGATAATTGCGGTCGGGAGCAAGGAATCCGTGACGTCCCAAACTCCTCCCAACCCCGGCAGCAGTCCGCCACTATCCTTCGCCCCCACAGTCCGCTTCACCATCGATTCCAGCAAATCACCTACAAGCCCTACCATCGTCAGAAGACAGCCCAAAAGGGCAGGCCCCCAAAAGTAGGTTCCTGGCTGACCACCAAGGCTCGGCACAATCCATCGAAGGAATAAATACGCAATAGCAACGCTCATCAAAAGCCCCCCGATGAGACCTTCGACGGTTTTGCCGGGACTGATAGACGGCACAAGCTTGCGTCGACCAAACGCCTTCCCCGCGAAGTAAGCACCGGTGTCTGCGAACTTGGTGATCGCAAGAATCGCAATCAAGTTCAGCATTCCTTGTACCGAATCGCCAGTCATGCGGACCAGCCACCAAATGCTCATGCAGCCCACCACGTAAACCAGCACAAAACTAGATAGGAACCACGCTAACGAGGTTCGCTCCAGTTCCAATTTAGCCTCCTCCGTTCGGACGCGAGCAAGATGAACCAACGCTTGAACGCCACCGCTACCAACCCCCACGAACAACCCGAGCAGCACCCAACCGGGCCGTCCGACAGGACAATCCGCTGGATAAGGTGCACTGAGAGCCAAACTATACCAAAGCGGGAATAGACAAACCGTGCAAGCGAGCATGCAATGAACAAGAAGCTGCCCCGAACTTACAGGCCATTTTCGAGCCAGCAATTGGCTCGCTTCCCAACTGGTCGCAAGCGTAAAAAAATAATAGAGCGGGATCATCCAAATCCCAGTTTGGCCTCGAATAGGCATCCAAAGATCCAAACCGATTAGCCCAAGCGCGACTCCGATCAAAACAAAGGCTGACAAGAGTCGTCGATAGAGCACAGGGATTCCTCTAGACGTTGAACAAAAAGTGGCAGATGTCGCCATCTTGCATGACGTAGGTCTTGCCTTCGGTTCGGAGCTTGCCAGCCTGGCGAATCTCCTTTTCCGTTCCGTATTTCTCAAGGTCTTCGAGTGAAAAAACTTCGCATCGAATGAACCCTCTCTCGAAATCGGTATGAATGACCCCTGCACCTTGCGGAGCAGTTGCACCCACTGGAACCGTCCAAGCCCTCACTTCCTTCTCGCCGGCGGTAAAATAGCTTTGCAGTCCGAGTGTTTGATAAGCCTTTCGAGCCACCGCTTGCAACGCCGGTTCTTGCAAACCGACCGACGCCAGCATTTCGCTTCGATCCGGTTCATCCAATTCCGCGATCTCGGCTTCAAGCTTGGCACATACAGGCACCACCTGGGCCCCTACTTGTTCCGCGAATGCCCGAATTCGCGTCACCATTTCTCCCTCACCTTGCAAATCGTCTTCGTCCACATTGGCAATGTAGAGAATCGGTTTGGCCGTCATCAAGCCATAGCTCGAAATGGCCTTGGCAATCGTTTCTTCCAACTTCAGCTTCCGCAATGGCAGCTCTTTATTCAGCTGTTCCATACACAACTGGATGCCAGTCACCCGAAGCTTGGCTTCCTTATCGCCACCTTTGGCGGCCCGTTCCGCTTTGGGTAAGGCGTTTTCCAAAGTCTGAATGTCTGCAAACATCAATTCCATTTCAATGGTCTCAATGTCCGCAAGAGGATCCACTTTGCCGCCGACGTGAGTCACGTCGGGATCGCTGAAGCAACGCACGACCTGAAGGATCGCGTCCACTTCCCGAATGTGGCTGAGGAACTTATTCCCAAGCCCTTGACCTTCGCTGGCCCCCTTCACGATTCCTGCGATGTCGACAAGCTTCAGCATGGCCGGGATCACCTTTTGAGGTCCAACCAGTTTTGCAATTCGGTCCAGTCGATCGTCAGGAACGCTGATGATCCCTTCGTTTGGATCGATGGTGCAGAACGGATAGTTGGCAGCTTGTGCAGCCCCTGAACCGGTCAACGCATTAAACAGAGTACTTTTGCCTACATTGGGTAGGCCAACAATTCCAGCTTCCATATTACGACGAGTTGTCCTAGCTTTCGTGACGCATGAGTGGGAACAAGACAACATCGCGAATGCTTCGCGAGTTCGTCAACAACATAATCAGTCGATCGATACCGATGCCTAAGCCACCCGCAGGAGGCATCCCGTAACGCAAAGCGCGAACGAAATCGGTATCCATTTTGGCCATCGAGTCTTCTTCTGCCATGCCATCCAATTGCGTCTTGAAGAGCTCTTCCTGAAGGATGGGATCATTCAATTCCGTGTACGAATTGGCTAGTTCCATTCCATGGATAAACAACTCGAAACGTTCTGCAATGTCTGGGTTGCCGGCTTTTCGCTTGGTAAGCGGGCAAATGCTGGCAGGGTAATCGGTGACGAAAATAGGACCGATCAACGAATCCTCTACCTTTTCCTCGAACACTTCGCTCTTGATCACGTCGGGATGCTTGCCCGTGGTATCTAAGCCCAACTTGCGAGCCAATTGAGCAATCCCATCGGCGTCCGTAACCTTCAGGCCAGTGTGCTCTTCAAACAGATCGCTGTAGGTTCGGCGTTGGAATGGCGGGGTGAAGTCAATGTCCAAATCGCCCCACTTGAGCTGGTACCCTTGGCCGGTAGCTTCGATCGCTTCCACGATGATTTGCTGAGTCAAATCCATCATGGTCTCGTAGTTGGCATAGGCCCAATACAATTCGATCATCGTAAACTCGGGATTGTGCTTGGGGCTAATCCCTTCGTTGCGATACACGCGTCCCATTTCATAGACGCGTTCGATGCCACCCACCAACAATCGTTTTAGGTGCAATTCCAAAGCGATTCGCAAAAACAATTTCATATCCAAGGCATTGTGATGCGTCGTGAATGGTCGAGCCGCCGCCCCGCCCGCAATCGTATGCAAGGTAGGCCCTTCGACCTCTACGAATTGATGCTTGGCCAAGGTCGCGCGAATCGAATGAATGATCTTGGTTCGGTTCAAAAAAGTTTGCAGCGAACTAACGTTGTAAGTCAAATCGACATACCGCATACGCTGCCGAAGTTCCGCATCTTGCAATCCAGCATGCTTCTCCGGAGGTGGCTCTAAGGTTTTGGTCATAAAGTGAAGCTTGGTCGCAAACACGGTCAGTTCCCCCGTGTTGGTACGACCCAAACGTCCATCGATTCCGACCAAGTCGCCGAAGTCCAAAAGCTTCGCCAAATCAAAGTCGGCGTCGGAAACCTGTCCCTTTGCCAAAAGGATTTGGATATCGCCGGTCCAGTCCCGGATATTCAAGAAGTACAGCTTGCCAGCCGTGCGAAGCAGCATGATTCTGCCAGCCACTCGAACCACAGGCCCAATTTCCTCGCCCGCTCCTTGGCTTGCCTTCCATGCCTTGTAGTCGATTGGTTCCGCCGCCCCATCAAAATCAGGCAACGCAATCTCACCTCCGTCTTCTTTACGGAACTTCACTTGAGCGGCCATTTCCCGTACCGGCTTGATGAAGGTCCGGTCATCGAATCGCGCACCCCAAGGGTCCAGTCCGAGCGCCTCGATTTTCTTGAGCTTTTCAAGCCTTGCTGCCTGATGGACTCCTAAACCGGTGTTGTCTTGATCGAGAGAATCGGCCATGTTGGAAGAATTGTTGAGTTGGTGTTTTTCGAGTGAACAAAATGAGGCGGGCCTGAACTTTACGGTTCGCCTTCCGCCATCGAGTGCAGATTGTAGGAAAAAGTGATGGAAAACCAAGCAGTCAAACCACCAATGGTACTAATTGTTGAAAGCGATCCGCTTTTGTTGACCGGCTTATCCGCCATTTTGGATCAAAAAGGCTACCGCTGCTTCTTGGCTCGGGATGTTGCCGTCGGGAAAAAAGCTACCCAGGCCATGGCTTTTGATTTGATTGTTTTGTCGTTTGCGAGCGACGCGTTGCAAGCCTCCAAGGATGCCTGCGAGTTACGCGGAGAGATCGAATCTCGCGATCTACCCGTCCTGTTTCTTGCGGATGCGTTCGAGCCCGCTTGGATCGAACCTCTGAATTTAGCCGGTGGAGTTTACTGTTTACCCAAGCCTTTTGCCCCCGAGATATTCTTGGATCTGGTCGAAAAGGCACTGTGCTTGCCTCATTTGGCCTTCGCGAAGATCGCCCCACCCAAAGTGCACTTTGCAAAAGACTGGGTAAAACTAAGCTAAATTGGATTGATGCCTGCGTTCGATTTGAGCCGCGGGCGCTAGCCGCGACACACTTTTTTTTCATGGAATCCGTCTCGCGGCTGGCGCCCACGGCTCAATGGGAATCTCGCGGCTAGCGTTAATCACTAGTTTCGCACCTACAGTGGACCGCTGAGCTTTCGATCGATAAAATCGCCCCCCAACTCGAATGCATTCACAGCCCACACGAAAGAATTCACTTTGAAGATACTTCTCAACGAGAGTCAAATTGGTCAGGGAATCGATCGGCTTGCGAAACAACTCAAAGCGGAATACTCCGACCGGCCTTTGACAATCGTGGCAATCATGACGGGTAGCCTTGTCATGCTTGCCGACTTGATTCGACGCTTGGAAATGCCGGTTCGAATCAGCCTGATCCAAGCCAGTTCCTACCGTGGGGGGATGAAATCGGGCGAACTCACGGTTCAGGACCACATGATGCTGGACATCCGTGGGCGCGAGGTACTTCTCATCGACGATATCTTTGACACCGGGAAAACGCTCGTTCATGTGACTCGGTTGCTGGAACAACTGAACCCCGCGTCGGTCAAAACCGCCGTCTTTCTGAATAAGCTAGGGCAAAGCGTGGTTTCCGCAAAGCCTGACTATGTTGTCTTCGAAATACCGAACGAGTTTGTCGTTGGGTACGGTCTCGATTATTCCGATCTCTATCGCAATCTACCGTTTGTCGGGGTACTCGAGGAATCAGATCTACAAAAACATGCCAATATCGAGCATTGATCCGTAACAAATGCATCAGCCAATGCGGCGGCCTAGAGTCCTTTTTGTAACGCGACGGTTCTGGCCGTTTACCGACGACGCTTGCCTTCGTTTGCTTTACCAAACGGAGGTCATGAAACGATCCGACATGGATGTTACCGTGTTGACGGCTCGTTGGCATTCAAGCTGGCCCGAATATTGCCTTTGCCGCGAAGTCCCCGTCTTTCGCTTGCTTCCAGGCCCAAACAACAACTGGAACGAAAGCCACTTTCAAAAAAACTGCTTGGCTTGGATCACGAAACATCTGGCCAGTTTTGATTGTATCTATGTCGATCGCTCCGATTCCCTGCTCAGCTCCATCGCCAGCAAAGCCGCCAAATGGAACATCCCTGTGATCGCTCGGTTTGCGCCGGATGATACCGGTTTCGGGCTCTGCAATGGCCTCAAGATCAATCAGCTTGCAATGGCAGAACATTGTCGTCGCTGCTCGTACGTGGTGTGCTCCAGCCCAAGAGCCCATCGATTGCTGATTTCGCAAGGTATCTGTGAACCCAAAATCGTTCGCATTCCCGCTTGTGATTGGGATCGTGCGAGCGGAATCAGCAGCGCTACCACCGAACAAAAAACGGCTGCAGGGAGGGCATTGTTCGAAATGAGCAGCGATTTCGTTACCCCAGCACGCACCGCCGTGGTGGTCCATCTTGGGATTTCAGAAGCCAAGCCCCTTCGAGCCGTCATCAAGTCCGTTTGCGATCTTCTGGACGCAGGTGGCTTGGTGCGAATGTGGATCATCGGCTACGGCCTGCCCCCCAATATCCTTCACGACTTAATCAAGTCGCGAGGCTGGCATCGCGAGATCCTGCTGTTTGATGGTTTTGACGACTTGCAGGAATTGGTCCAGGTTGCAGACTTGGCAATCGTCTCCAATCCCCAAGAAACGTTACAATACTCGCTTCCCTTGATTGCTCAGGCAAGTCTTCCCGCGATCATTTCGGATTGTTCGGAAGCCCGCGCGTGGCTTCCAAGCTCCCATCACTCCCAACTTTATTCCAGCGACCCCATGTTTGACGAGAAGCTCAACGACTGGTTAAGCCATCGAGCTTCTTGGCAAGATCAGGCCGCTACCCTACGACAGAGCCTTCGACGAATCGGATCGGCGGAAGAATCCGCTCAAAAGTGGCTCTCCCTGTTCCGCGAATCCTGCATCGACCCAACTCCATGAAGACTCGTGTCTGTCTAATTATCCCTACACTGGATCAAGGTGGCGCCGAGAAGCAACTGTGCTTGCTGGCTCAAGGTCTGGCCCAACACCACCCCAATATCGAACCCATCGTGATTGTTTTGACACGGACGGGACCGCGTGAATCGAAACTGATCGCTTCGGGCATCGCGGTACATCATGTTCACAAGCGATTCAAATTGGATCCCTCTGCTTGGCTCAGGCTGAAAACGCTTCTGACTCAACTTCAGCCTGATGTCGTACACACCTGGTTGTTTGCCGCGAATGCCTACGGACGCACCGCAGCGATCGCTGCCAACGTGCCTGTTATCTTAGGTTCGGAACGTTCGGTCGATCCCTGGAAAGGCAGTTTCCAACTGTGGATCGATCGTGCTCTCGCCGGACGCACCAACGGCCTTACCGCCAATAGCCAAGGTACCATCGATTTTTATTCCAAACATGGTATCGCCTCCAATCAATTTACCCTCATACCCAACGGCATTGAACCGTCGGTTGCACCCAGTATCTCCAAGGAGGAAGCTTTTGAACGGATGGGAGTCTCGCTCAACCAACGCGTGATTCTGTCCGTGGGACGCCTCTGGCATCAGAAAGGCTACAAAGAACTGATCTGGACCGCTGAACTCATGCGTATCGCTCGCGGTGACACTTGCTACGTGATCATTGGTGAAGGCCCGGAACGGCAACGACTGGAGCAATACCGCGACAATGTCCAAGGGGGCGCAAGCGTCAAGCTGCTTGGCGAAAGAACCGATGTTGCCTCGCTGATGCCGCACTGCGATGTTTTGTGGAACGGCAGCCTTTACGAAGGGCAATCGAATGTCATTCTGGAAGCGATGCAAATTGGCCTGCCCGTCGTTGCATCCGACATACCTGGCAACGCAGAACTGATCCAGCACGACAAAACGGGAATGCTGTATCCCGTCGGACAATCCGAACCGCTCGCGAGACTTACCAACCGCATCTTCAATGATCCTGACCTGCGAGAATCGATTGTTGAAAACGCAAAGCATCGCATAGAATCTAACCATTCCGTCAAGGAAATGGTCCAGCGCCATGCGACTCTCTACCTCGAAAAATCCTCACGGTCATGATCCAATCCACCCATTACGAACTCCGAATCGGAGATCGAGTTCTCGCGATGCAGCTACCGTCGCACGCGATCGAACTGCGTCCCAACACAATCGCCACCGATCGAACCATGCAGGATTGGATCGAATCGTGCCTGAATGAACCTCTGGAGTTTCCACCGCTGCCTCTCGCAATTTTGGATGATGACCGAATCGCTATCGCTGTTGAAGATGGCGTGCCCGACGCCAACGCTATTGTCTGCGCTCTGGTGCGATATTTGGTTCAACACGGGACACAGCAAACACTGATCACAGTTGTCTTGGGCTCGGACAATCAAGATTGGCGAGACCGATTGCTTGGCGAACTTGCTAACGATAACCTCAGCGAGGTGCGAGTTGTCAAACACGACCCGACCAACCAAGAATCGCATGGCTACGTGGGGGCAAGCCAATCCGCAGACCCTATATACATCCAACGCGATTTGTTTGAAGCGGAAGTGGTTCTGCCGATCTATTGCATTCGAACCCCCGAATCGCCGAGCGCTAGCGACAAGTACGGAATGTCCCCCAGTTTTGCAAATGCCGACACCCAGCATCGCTGGAACTTAGCTTGGCTGGAAGACAACGTTCAACATCTGCATCTTCAGGAAAAACTGAGCCATGAAGCTGGATGGTTGATGGGGGTACAATTTGCAATCGCGGTGGTTCCTTCAAGCGATGGTCGCGTCTCTGCAATACTTGGCGGAAATGCAGATCATGTCTTCCGTCAAGCAAGCGAACTGGTCCGAATCGAAAGCAAACCTCTCAACGGTAACCATTCTTTGGTCCTGGCGTTCGTCGAAGGGGACCGATCCCAACAATCTTGGATGAATATCGCTAGAGCCGCAGCGCACGCGGACATGCAATTGGATTCTCAAGGAAGCATCGTCATCTGCTCCGACATCGACCACCTTTCCATCGGTATGCAACAGCTTGCAACCGACGAACAAGATGAACACCTGCAACGAAGATTGCTCAAAAGCGATTTAGAGGATGCGTTTGCCGCTGCCGTGATCAGCTCGATCCAAGGCCGCCGCAGTGTCTATCTGATGTCCAAAATCCCTGCTTCCCAAATTGAAAGCCTGGGTCTTGCTTTTATCGAAAACGCAGAGGATATCGAACGGCTTTGCGCCTCGGCCGACGGAGTCTGCGCCATGCGATCCGCCCAGTTCTAAAGTCCGCTTGCAAGCTCACATCATAATGATGGGACGCAAAGGAATGCACAAAAACGGAATCGCCAAGGACAGCGCACCAAGGATCATTCGTGCCGTCCCGAGCGGAACGTCATCGTCTCGGCTGGGTGGATGCGTAATCCCCATCAGTGGGATCAACAACAACATGATGATGAACTCCGGCTGTCCGTAGGTATAGCTCGTGTAAATCACGTAGCCAATGCAAGCCAGATACGCGAACCAAGCCACAGGTCTAGACCCCCGACCCAGCAATCCGAAAATCACGTGTCCGCCATCGAGCTGACTTATCGGAACCATATTCAGACCCGTCACCAAAAAACCGACCCAAGCTGCCATCAACAACGGATTCATAGATTCGTTGCTGATGCTGTTGCTTTTGAGCATCGCTCCACCTGCGATGTCCACCTCTTCCCCGGCCGGATCGGTTAGCGGCAACGCTGTAGATAACCACTGGATGACCAACGGTTGTCCAAACTGAATAGATTTTCCTCGAGTTTCAGGGGGCTCACCATACATGAGCCCAAGGGCTGCGATGGGAATGGCAAAGACAAGCCCCGCCAATGGCCCCGCAAGTCCTATATCAAAGATCTGTTTTCTGTCCGCTTTGAGTCCATCCATCAGAATGACAGCACCACACGTGCCGGCTGGACTGATTGGGAACGGAATGAAAATCGGGAGGCTCGACTGGATACGATACCAACGCGTCACAAAGTAATGCCCCAGTTCATGGGCGCCTAAAATGATCGTCAGCGAAACGGAAAATAAAAGTCCAGGAAACCAATTCGCTAAAACATGCCTACGGACTTCGAATAAGGAACCTCGTTGCTGAGCCTCCTCCATCAAATAAACAGGCGACCAAGCCGTAATTCCCGCCCACGTCATCGACAGAAGTGTTGCAAACAACAACATCGCAGGGACCAACCATCTCGGCCTTGTCGGCTTACGGATCGGAATCGATGGCTGCTCGGTGCCCTCTTGATGGACGCGATCAAGATTCAAGCCAAAAACCGCGAGCGTCCGTTCAGCTCCGTCTGCAAGTTTGCCCTGAGTGCTCATAAAAATCGTGTGCGTCTTCAAGTCGAAGTTATGGTTTTCACTGAGCCGCAAGCGCTAGCTGCGACGAATCAATTTTGCGATGAATAACGCGGCTAGCGCCTGCGGCTCAGCGGGAATAACGCGGCTAGCGCCCAATAGCACTCACTTTGTTCGAAATGAGCCGCGGGCGCTAGCCGCGATAACCGTATTTGGCAGGGAAACCGTAACGCGG
>JBIKLJ010000107.1:0-17107 GCA_044359895.1 Pirellula sp. | reverse complement strand
AAAAAAGTTCAGGTCGCAGCTCCGGGCGTTCGTCTCGATAAAGGCATAGGCATTTGATTTGGTGCAGTAGATCTCGAGCGTGGCACCGTCGTAAGGGACGATTCACAGATCGATAGTGCTTTTCAATCAGCTTTTCAACGGTGTCAGGTCTCCAAGAAATGGAGCTTGATTCGCACTCGCGGCGAAACAACTCCATGAACTCTTCGACGGAAGGATCGCCAATATGGATTTTGAATGGAACACGTCGGAGAAAGGCTTCGTCCACCAATTCTTCGGGTTGCAAGTTGGTGGAGAACAAGATGATCTGTTCAAAGGGCACATTCAGTTTCTTCCCGGTGGGCAAGTTCAAAAAGTCCTGCCGACTTTCCAAGGGCACAATCCAGCGATTCAACAACTCTGCAGGAGCGACTCGCTGACGCCCAAAATCGTCGATCAACAAACACCCGCAGTTGCTTTTCATTTGAAGAGGCGCTTCGCAGGTGTTGCTTCGTTGATCATGCCGAATTTCCAAGCTATCCAGGGTCAGTTCGCCCCCTACCACCACAGTCGGCCGTTTAATCCGGACCCAGCGTCGATCGTGCTCCTGATCTGCCATTAAACCGGCTTTCAGAACGGACGAATTGCATGGCACATGGTATGCGGCATCGAAAAACTTGATGATCATTCCATCATCAATGATTGCATGTGGAATCCAAATCTCCTGGCCCCGGCATGCTGACAGACAACGGGCTAGCGTGGTTTTGCCGTTGCCTGGAGGGCCGTACAAGAAAATTCCCGAGTTGCTGTTGATCGCTGGCCCTAAAAATTCGAGCCATGCTTCGTCGAAAGTGACATCGCGAAGTGCCGACTTCAATTCGGAACGGGTTATCGGTTCGAAATCGCTTGCCTGTGCTTCCACGCTGAGAATATAGTCCATCAAAGGAACTGGAGCAGGCCCTGTGTAAGAACTGGCCTTCTGATAGGTCAATGCTCGTTTTTGACCATTCTCGGTAAGGCTATAATAAAAATCATTGAGTGGTGCAGGTCTAGCATGAACTATCAATTGCCTGACTCGAAGTTGAGCCAATTGCTGCTCGATAATGCGATAAGGTAGCTTCACTCGGTCTGTCATTCCTCGCCCGGTCGATGTCCCAACAGCCAGGAAGGATTGAAGCAAAAGCGATTCGAGAACCATTTCAGAGACACCGCATTCTTCAATCGTTTTTGGCTCAAAAGGCCAGAATGCATCCTCGTTCAAAACGGCTGGCAGCGATGTACCTTCCAATGCGGAGGTGTCACGAATGGCAAATAGAGGCTGCATTAGATCGCTTCTTGAATGAAAATCAGTTGAATGAATGAGGTCAGACAAGCATCTGGCGCACAACGACCGTAGTGACGGCAATGGCGAATGGCTTCAAGTGGGTTATCGACATGCTGCAGGTAGAAACAATGAATGCAAATGGACAAGTCCTTCAGTATCTTGAAAAACTCGCCCACAAAAATCGCATTTCTAGCACGGTGCACATTTTGTGATCTACAGTATTGGGTAAGTTGTGTGCAGTTCATACCGTGCATAATCACTACAAAACACAACGTCGATTTTATGGTCCTATCCTGATGGCCCCCGCAGATGAGTAGCGAAAAAGCGATTGCTGTCGCCCACAAACCGATTTCCACGCGTTCTCGCATGAGCGGTCCGAGCGATACAAAGACAGTTTGGATTTTGGTTTCAGTCGGGATGCAGGTTTCTAACGCACTGACCGTAATTTATCCTGTTCCGTTTTCAATAGGTCGCAAAGCAGGCTGCAGTCTACAGCTCCCAACCAGAACCGTTTCTAGCCACCATGCCGATCTAACGGTTCGCGATGGAAATCTTGTTTTAATCGACAGAAACAGCACCAACGGTACCTACGTAAACGGCCGACGCGTCACCGACCTGACCGTGTTGAAGCCCGATGACCTGATTCAATTCGCAGATATGGCATTTCGCGTCCGATGCGATGATCATGCAACCGCTTCCAACACCGTTGCCGAGGACGTTTGTGATCAAGCTCTGGCCCTTGTGCAATTTGATCGACTGATGGAACAGCGGTTGGTCACTCCGTTCTTTCAACCCATTGTCTCGATGGATGGTGTCTCGATTTTGGGTTATGAGGTTTTGGCTCGAAGCCGAATGTTTGGCTTGGAATCTAGTGCAGCAATGTTTGGTGCCGCCGCAAAGCTAAACATGGAAGTGCAATTAAGCGAAATGCTTCGCTGGGAAGGAATCCGAGAAGGCCTTCGCCTTCCTGGACCAACTCGTATCTACGTGAATACCCATCCGTTAGAACTTGGGCGAGCCGGGCTGTTAGAGTCTATGGTTCAAGTGCGAGAGCTTGCCACGGAATTACCCATCACCCTTGAGATTCATGAGTCAGCCATTACGAGCTCCGAAGAAATGTTTGAGCTGAAGGCACGTTTGAAAGACCTCAATATCCAAATTGCGTACGACGATTTCGGAGCTGGCCAAAATCGATTAGCCGAATTGTGCAACGCAGTCCCGGACGTTCTGAAATTTGACATGGGACTTATTCGCGACATCGACAAAGCGTCGCCAGAACGTATCAAAGTCTTGGGGTCCCTGGTGCAAATTGTTCTCGACCTGGGGGTGCAGCCACTCGCTGAAGGCATCGAAAACGAGAAGGAAGCAGAGGTCTGCAAAGCTCTCGGTTTCACGCTTGCACAAGGCTATCATTTTGGACGTCCTGCCCCGCCAAGTAAATTTATCGTTTAAGCATCTGCAGAGCGACTCGACTCGACTCGAGGCTAATCGCGACGTTTGCTTCCATTGGCTCTGGTAATTCTGCCGTCTCAATTTACCAAGCTTACCTGGTCCCCCGCAGGTGACGATGGATTTTAGGTGCACTTTGAATAAACATCGACGATACGCTATAACGGTCGATAACGCAGCAAGAACAGTCGATAACGCTGTGGGTGAGACATCGAAACCAATGGATGATCCAAACTCAGTCGATGTTCAATACTGGGTTGGGCTCGAAACAATAGCTAGTGATACGAAAGAATCTAATCATGACTCAAATCGAGTATTCGCTTGGACAGGAAGTGGGAGCCACAGGAATCGCAAACGAAATCGATGCAGATTCTCTTTATGACAAATGCATGGCCCTTGCGCGTAACATGTGGTGGAGCTGGCAACCCGAAGTCAACAGTCTATTCCGTGACATCGATCCTATCCGATGGCGCCAATTGGACCACAATCCCATCGCTTTGCTCCGCGAATTTACGCCAGAACGATTGGCAATTCGAGCTGGTGAAATGGTGCTTCACAGTCGTGTGAATTACGCGTACCGACGCTTGCAAGAATACTTGGAATGCAAAAACACGTGGGCTCAGAACAATGCTGGCGTTTTAGGCGGAAAGCCGGTCGCTTATTTTTCGGCCGAATTTGGATTGCATGAATCGTTGCCTGTTTATTCGGGCGGTCTAGGAGTTTTGTCTGGGGACCATGTTAAAAGCGCGAGCGGTCTTGGAGTTCCTTTGGTCGGAATCGGCCTGTATTATTCGCACGGTTATTTCAAACAGCATCTCAGCGGCGATGGATACCAACGCGAAGAATATTACGAAACCAAGGTAGAAGACCTGCCGCTGGAGCCTGCTCTTCAAGCGGATGGAACACCGCTGATGGTTGCAATCGACACTCGAAATGGTCGACTGCTTGCGAAAGTATGGAAAGTCCAAGTTGGTCGCGTCCGATTGTTTCTTCTGGACTGTAACGTCGAAGGCAATCGACCTGAGGACCGCGAGCTGACAAGCCGGCTGTACGGTGGCGATGAACGAACTCGGATTCGCCAAGAAATGGTTATCGGGGTCGGGGGTGTCAAGGCATTGCGTGCGCTTGGAATCAATCCAGGAGTTTACCATCTGAACGAAGGGCACAGCGCTTTTGCTCCGCTGGAAGTGATGCGAGAACGTATGGCGGACGATGGCATGTCGTTTGAAGATGCGATGCGTGAAACCGCCGAATCTACGATCTTCACAACGCACACTCCAGTCCCAGCCGGCCACGATCGATTTGATGCTGCGATTATCGAAGAGCACCTTGGGCCGCTGCGAGATGCACTTGGAATCAGCGCCGAACATTTGATGGGGCTCGGACGTGTTAACGCGTTTGACCCCAACGAAACATTTTGCATGACCGTGATCGGACTCAAGATGTCTCGTGCTGCCAACGCAGTTAGCCAACTTCACGGGCACATTTCGAGACGAATGTGGAAGAATCTTTGGCCAAGCCGCGAGGAACGAAACATTCCTATCGGGCACATTACCAACGGGGTGCATATCGAAAGCTGGCTCGCATGGCAAATGCAACAGCTGTACGATCGGCATTTTCCAGCGAACTGGAAGAGCCAAATGGGTGAGCCTGATGTTTGGCAAAATATCCATTCGGTTGACCCGGGTGAGCTTTGGGAGACGCACAATGCGCTGAAGAACCTGCTTCTGGCGTTCGTCAGGCGACGTGTTTCCCGTCAGTGCCGGCGGCGTGGCGAAAGCGATGAGATCGTCGAAGCCGCTCGAAATGTTCTAAGCCCGAACATCCTGACCATCGGTTTCGGCCGTCGCTTTGCAACCTATAAAAGAGCGAATTTGCTGTTCAATGATCTGGAGCGTATCTGCCGATTGCTCGACAATACAGAGCGACCAATCCAGATCATCTACGCAGGCAAAGCGCACCCGAAAGATGAACCCGGGAAACGCTTCATTCAAGAAATTGCAAACCTTCGTCTGGACTCGCGATTCGCTGGCCGTGTTGCTTTCACCGAAGACTATGACATCAACGTGTGCCGCCACCTGATTCAGGGGGTCGATGTTTGGCTGAATAATCCACGTCGACCGCTCGAAGCGTCCGGCACAAGCGGACAAAAGACCGTCCTTAACGGTGGATTGAACTGCAGCATCCTGGATGGATGGTGGGCGGAAGCGTACGACGGCTCAAACGGTTTCGCAATCGGGAAGGGCACAAGCCATACCGATGATCGATTGACCGATAAACGCGATGCTGAGTTCCTGTATCAAACCCTTGAAGAACGCATTGTCCCCATCTTCTACGACCGGGATCGAGACGGTTTGCCTCGCAAGTGGATCAAGATGATGATGAACAGCATCAGCACCTTGGCTTGGCGTTTCAGCAGCCACAGGATGGTCATGGACTATGCAAGACAAGCGTATGTTCCAGCAGCCGGCGGACTGAGCTGCGAAATGAAGGTCTTTGACTAATTGAGGGATTCGCAAGTTTCTTTCGGTTTGGTGCAGTTGGCCTTAGCGTCAACGGCCAATTGGACGGCCAAACCGAAAGATTGCAAAATCCGACAAATCCTTTGCCTTATTCTTCGCGTTGGCTTCCCATTCCCGAAATCATCAGGAACTGGAAGATGTAGTAGGCAAGGGTTGCGATTGTCTGCAAGGTACCTGCAACGTAGGTTAAGGCTGCTGCGGTCAGTACTTGATTGACACCTGCCAACTCTTGTCCATGCACAATGCCCAGCGAAACAAGTTCTGTCTTCGCACGCGAACTGGCGTTGAACTCGACCGGTAGATTGATAATCTGAAACAGGACTGTTGCTGAGAAACCAACCACAAAAAGCAGCATGGCTCCGGCAGCAAGCCCAGACTGGCCAGCGAACATCAAGCCCATTGCCGCAATCAAAAAAACTTGGCTCAAGGAGCTTCCAAAACCTGCCACGGGTACGGCTACGTTGCGGATAACCAGAGGCATATAGTTTCGTGCATCTTGAATAGCATGCCCCACTTCGTGAGCCGCGATTCCAACAGATGCCATCGAATGTCCCTGAAAGACGTCCTCGCTTAAACGAACCACCTTGGTGGAAGGATCATAATGATCGGATAAGTAACCGTGCGTAACTTCGATAGGTATGTGTTGCAAACCGTTTGCGTCCAGGATCTTCCGCGCCGCTGCAGCACCGCTCATCCGTGCAGGAATTTGACTGGAACGGTTGTATGCAGAGCGAACGAGCCATTGTGCTCCAAGCGCTAAAAGCATGGCTGGAATGACAAGTACAAAGTAGAGCATAGAAAGCTTTCCAAAACAAAAGCAACGTTGGACGAAACCGTGGCAACCAACACGTTTGGCAGCATGCATCACGACTTCTACTGACAAGCAACGATCGTACCAAAGCGGGGCGAACGGCTCCAGGCTCACGTTCAAAGCTTGCTGCTGTTGCAAAGCTCAACGTTCCTTGGGGGGGGGCCGTCTTTCTCTTTGGCTGGATCGGTCGCCGTACTTAGAAACCGCAGCCTAAGTAGAAGGGCTTCACAGATCGGTACAACTGGGCGCGGTTTCTTTTGCGTCCATGGATGACCACGAACAGGACGAAAGCTAGTTGGTATCCCTTTGTTTCTCGGAGAAAACGAAATGGTATCCAGCGACCAACCCCCAGCCATGGACGAAGAACCCAATGCTGTTTTGGCACCCGAGGAGATTGCAACTCTGGGGTCGCTGATGAGCCAGTACGATCAATTGCTGGCCGACATGGATGAACTCAATTTGCAGATTGAGACGCTATTGAAGGCGGAATCGCCGGCGGCTCCAGTGGCAACTCAGGAATAATCTGGTCTAAGCCGAAACGCTAACTGCCGTACCGGGCCCATTCGATTCCCATGAATAGGCACGCCAAAAACATGAAAATTGTCGCAAGGACCATCATCATGGTGTAGACCGAAATGGGATGCTTTGCTGACATGCTAATCGTGGGTTTAGTTAGGTGGCTTACGAAATGGTGGATCGTTTTCGAAAACGATTTAAATGCTTGCTTATCTTAGTTGACCTTTGCAGCGACCTTGTCACCTGCTTGAATGTAGCCCTTGCGGAACGAAGTCAGGATCTGCCCTGTAGCCTTATCGTCTTCAACCCGTCCGATTTGAATACGGCCGAGATACTGGCCGCTTCGATAAACTTCTAGCTTGTGTCCTTCTCGCAAGCCGTCATCTTTGCCGACAGATACGACAACCGACTGATTGCTGCCCACTTCCAAAACAACGCCCTTAAGATCTGCCGGAGGAACGTCATCAAAATCTTTGATTCCGGCAGTTTTCAAGGCGGATTCGGCCATCTCCGCCTTGGCTTGATAGTAGGTCGAACTTTGCTGTAGCTTGCTACGCTCCGAAAGCAAATCTGCTTCGCGACTCAGGAGTCCGTTCAAATTATCAGTGAGCGAGATCACTTTGCGACGTTGATCGTTGCGATCTGTAATGATTTTATCGATTTCAGCCTTCAGGGTCTCGTTCTGAGTTGTAATCTGCTTTACCCGATCTACCGTTGCTGACAAGCTTTGGGTTTGCTGAGTTAATGCGGCAGCTTTGTCGTTCAATTCGGTAGTTGCTTGCGCCAATTGCTCCTTGGCGTTTTCAAGCTGGGTTTGCAATGCTGCCAAAGAAGCTCTACGACCCGCTTGCTCCTGAGCGCGAGCCGTTTGCAACTGCTCTACCAGTTTCTTCAGCTCATCGACGGTCGTTTCCAACTGCTTCGCTTGCGTCTGGAACGTGGCGACTTTCTTCTTGTGATCGATGTGAGTCGAGTTTGCGAGCAACGAAATGATGAAAAAGGCCACACTCAATAGAAGGACCAAGAGGGTAAAGATTCGGCCGAGGAGTGTCATGTAATCATCCGCTGGGAATGGTGCGACAAACAAAAGGGAATAAGTGGGCAAGTTCCTTGATGTGCAAAGGAGCATTACCCGAGCGGACTGGAGACAGCAATCCACTGGCCTTCGAGTATAGTTCGACTCAAACTGCCCTGTCAACGAAACAAGAAATTTTGACGCGATTGACAAACTCTTCGCAACCGAAACTTGGCGAAGTATTCGGATTTTGACGGTCATGCTAGTTGAGGATAGCCCTTGGTGCCAAGTTAAAACTGAGATATCCTTTACGGCTAAGAATCAGTGGAAGCAGAATGTTGAGATAGCTCACATAACCAAATCTGATCCGTTTCTTTTTGATCAACCCACTTTTTGTACCTCGCACCCCGCCGTAAGACCGAGAAAATTCTTTATGAGCTCGCACCCAACCCCGGCTGCACCGATTTCGTTTTTCAAGCGAAATGAGTTCCTGATCAGGCGACTGCACTCCTTGAGCGGACTTGTCCCCGTTGGGGCCTACATGTGCGTCCACTTAGTGACGAATGCAAGTCTTCTGGGCGGAGCATCCGTTTTTCAAAATAATGTTTTCACCATCCACAGTCTGCCGTTTTTGCCGGTGATTGAATGGGCTTTTATTTTCTTGCCCATCATCTTTCACGCTTCCTTCGGTGTTTGGATCTCGAGATCGGGAAAGTCGAATCTTCAAAGTTACCGCACCATCGGAAACCGTCGCTACACATGGCAGCGAACGACGGGTTACATTGCAATCCTGTTCATTTTCACTCACGTGTTTCATTTGCATGGGTGGTTTCACGCAGATTGGTGGCTGAAAAGTGTTGCAGAACCGCTTGGGATGGCCCAGTTTCGGCCTTACAACGCTGCGAGCTCCCTTGCGAACGCCATGAACAGCCTGGGGATTGTTTGGCCCATTTTTTATGCGATAGGCGTTTTGGCTTGCACTTTCCATTTGGCCAATGGTATTTGGACTGCAGGAATCACTTGGGGAGTCTGGTTGACACCGAAATCACAACACCGAGCGAGTATCGCTTGTGCTATTTTCGGCGTTTTTATCGGAATGGCGGGACTCAGCTCGCTGGTTGCCGTGAAGACCACCGACGCTAAGGAAGCCGAAGTCATTGAAAATGAAATGTACGAATCACGAGTCAAAGGTCATACAATCACTCCGGACGACCACAAACGAACCCACGGACATGTCGCGTCTCCGGAACCTCAACCAGAACCAGTGAAATAAGTTGTCGTTGGGCTCGGGCAGTTATCGGCCCAACCAGCAATTCGGTTATTTCCGCGCAGATCAAAACGAGCAAAAGCTTTTCCCTTTGAAAAGCCGTCAACAAACAGCTGTAGTCTAAAAACATTTACATTTCATTCCAACATTTTCGGATGGTGAAGATCGATGGGTAGCAATCGCGTTCTTGTTGTTGGCGGCGGACTCGCTGGTCTAGCAGCAACCATGAAGCTTGCAGAGCTAGGCGTGCAGGTTGATCTCCTTAGTTTAACCCCCGTGAAACGCTCTCACAGCGTATGTGCCCAGGGCGGAATCAACAGCGTCAGCGATATGACGCGTCAAGATGGTGATGACGAGTGGAAGCACTTTGACGACACCATCTACGGAGGGGACTTTTTGCAGAACCAGCCTCCCGTCAAGGAAATGGCCTACTGGGCCCCCAAGGTGATCGATTTGATGGATCGTCTGGGAGTCACCTTCAACCGAACGCCTGAAGGGTTCATTGACCGTCGCAGGTTTGGTGGAACCCTTTACAAACGTACCGCGTTCGCAGGGGCCACTACCGGACAGCAACTTCTGTATGCTTTGGATGAACAGGTGCGACGCAGGGAATCGGAAGGCTTGGTCAAGAAGTACGAATTTTGGGACTTCTTGGGCCCTATCTTGGACGACAATGGCCGATGCGTGGGGGCGGCAGCTCAGGACATGGTAACCATGGAAATGCGAGCCTTTCCGGCTGACGCAGTGGTGGTTGCCACGGGCGGAAATGGGTTGCTGTACGGCAGGTCGACCATGTCGGTCTTCTGCACAGGCAGCGCCGCGAGTCGATGTTTCCAAGCCGGAGCAAAAATCGGGAACCCCGAATTCATCCAGGTTCACCCCACTGCAATCCCGGGTGCAGACAAACTGCGGCTTATGAGCGAATCAGCTCGTGGCGAAGGTGGTCGAGTTTGGGTGCCTCGGAAGGCCAATGATCCTCGGTATCCCAAAGAGATCCCAGAGACCGAACGGTATTATTTCCTTGAAGAACGGTTTCCAAAGTACGGTAACTTGGTTCCTCGCGATATTGCCACGCGGGAGATCTTCAATATTTGCGTGAACGAAGGTTTGTCGGTCGATCCAAATCGAATGTCGGTTTACCTGGACTTGACGCACATTTCTCGCGCCGAGCTTGATCGTAAGCTGGGTGGGATTCTAGAGATTTACGAAAAGTTCCAAGGTGTGGATCCGCGCGAAGAGCCGATGAAGATTTTCCCAGCGGTTCACTACAGCATGGGTGGTCTTTGGGTCGATTACGAGGCCAATGCAGATGGTGGACTCCTGCCCGGTTCCCCCAAGAACCAATCCACCAACGTGCCCGGCTTGTACGCTCTAGGCGAGTGCGATTACCAGTACCATGGTGCTAATCGACTAGGAGCGAATTCTCTGCTCAGTTGCATTTTCAGCGGTCTTTTCGTAGCGCCAGGAATTGTCAACTGGATGAAGAACCACAAAGCCGCTGCCGATTTGCCGAAGAGCCTCTTTGAAAAGGCGCTGGCGGTTCACGAAGGCCGGCATAAGAAGTTGCTTGCGAACAATGCTGGCGAAGAGAACCCTTATCTGCTCCACCAAGAACTTGGTGATGTGATGACTCGGGCTGCTACCGTGGTTCGAGACAATGTGCAGTTGACCGAAGCTTACCGAAAGGTTTGCGAATTGAGCGATCGAGCATCGCGCTGTGCATTGTCGGATACCGGAAGCTGGACGAACCAAAACGTGATCTTCACCAAAGCCGTTCAAGACATGTTCCCTTCGGCCATGTGCATCCTGAAGGGGGCTTTGCATCGCGACGAAAGCCGCGGAGCTCACTACAAACCAGCGTTTTCGATGCCAAGTCTTTCCGCTACCGATCCAGCAGAAAAGCGAAAAGAAGCGGAAGCCTGGTGCGATTCGTTCGTGGAAAACAACAAGAAATTTTTGAAGTCGACCATTTGCAGCTGGAACGGGGCCGAACCTGATCTTTCCTACGAGGATGTCGACACACGTCTCCTGCCTCCTCGCCCCCGGTTGTACGGCCTGGTTGGCGCCGAGGAGATTGAAAAGGTTTGGAAAGAGCGATCCAACCCCAAGGCCCCTAAGGCAGAAGTTAAAGAAAAGCAACTTGCTGGGGCGTAGCTTCAAGCAAAAAGCCATTCTCGACGCAAGATAACCTTCCTTCACATCAACATCCAACCACTTTAACGAACCAATCATGATTGCACCCGGTAACGAAGTCGCAGCAGCAAAACGACGTCCATCGAAAATCAACGTTCGAGTTCTTCGTCAGGATGGACCGGGCTTACCCGCATATTGGGAACGGCATCAGGTCGACTACGAACCCGACATGAATGTGATTAGTGTTCTGCAGAAAATCGCCGCCCAAGCCAAAACAAGCGAAGGGAAAAAAGTGGCTCCGGTCGGCTGGGATTGCGGCTGCTTGGAAGAAGTTTGCGGGTCCTGCACCATGGTCATCAATGGCCGCGTGCGCCAAAGCTGCAGTGCTCTAGTAGACCGATTGTTGGAGGATGAGCCTGCTGAAATCGAATTGCGTCCTATGACCAAATTCCCGGTCTTGCGCGATTTGCAAGTGGACCGCGCACGCTTGTTCCGCTCGTTGGAGCGAGTGAAAGCATGGGTCCCGGTCGATGGCTATTATGACATGGGGGCGGGCCCAAGGATTTCCAGAGAAGATCAAGAGCAGAATTACCCGCTAAGCCAATGCATGAGCTGTGGCTGCTGCTTGGAAGCCTGTCCGCAATTTAACAAAATTGAAATTCAGCGGGAGCCAGGCGAATCGGATGCAGAGTACACCGCCAGAAAGAATGCGGCGTACGATCAAGAGTTTGTTGGAGCCCACGCGATTTCACAAGCCATGCTCTTCAATTCACATCCCGTTGGTAAGAACATGGCGAGCGAAAGATTGGATGCTTTGACTTCGCCCGGTGGGATCCAGGCGTGTGGCAACGCTCAAAACTGCGTGGCAGTTTGCCCCAAAGAGATTCCTTTAACAACTTCGATCGCTCGTGCAGGTCGCGCAGCCACCATCTATTCGATCAAGAAGATCTTTGACCGGTAAACCGATCATTGGAACGCCACCCAGAGACGCTTCATTGAGCCGCAGGCGCTAGCCGCGTTGAGCTTCACTGCTCTTCCGTGAGCCGCTGGCGCTAGCCGCGTTGAGCTTTACTGCGTTAGAAGCTTGGTTGCGGCTTGCGCAGATCATTCATAATCTCTCGCTTAACGGGCTGTTGATTTAATGGTACGACGGACTTCCTAGTCCGTCGAATTCCCCATTGACGGACTTGGAAGTCCGTCGTACCGCCCTTACCCAGTAACGACCTCAAATCGGAATGCTCAGCAGGAGCGGCTAGTCCAGTTTGCCGCAGATCATGGTTGCGTTGTGACCACCAAAGCCAAAGCTATTGTTCATGGCGATTCGCACTCGCCGAGATTTGGGGTGCAATGGGGTGTAGTCCAAATCGCAATTAGGATCTGGAGTCTCAAGATTGATGGTCGGTGGGATAAGATCGTGGTGGCAAGCAAGCACGGACAAGATCATCTCGATGCTTCCGCTCGCCCCTAATGCGTGCCCCAATGCACCTTTGGTACTGGAGATTGCGACTGATGTTGCAGACTCGCCAAAGACGGATTTGACCGCAACGGTTTCCGCCTTGTCACCCAACGGAGTGCTTGTTCCGTGGGCGTTGATGTAATCGATTTCGGATGGGTCGAGCTTGGCATCCCTTAGGGCGTTCAGCATGGCGCGAGCGGCTCCCCGCCCTTGTTCATCTGGCGCGGTGATGTGTCCCGCATCGCACGATCCACCATACCCCAGAATTTCTCCGTAGATCTTGGCGCCTCGCTTCTTGGCGTGCTCCAATTCTTCGAACACCAGCACACCACATCCTTCACTAAGAACGAAGCCATCGCGGTCGAGGTCGAAGGGGCGACTGGCTTTCGCTGGGTCGTCGTTCCGTGTTGACAAAGCCTTCATGTTGGAGAAACCGGCCACACCCATAGAGGTAATAGCGGCTTCGGTCCCCCCTGTAATCATGACGTCGGCTTCGTCATACTGGATCGCCTTCAGAGCGTCACCCATAGCGTTGTTGCTGCTAGCGCACGCGGTGGCAACCGCGAAGTTTGGCCCCTTGAGGCCATATTGAATCGCCATATTTCCGCCGGCAGCATTCAGCATCATCTTTGGGATCGTGAACGGGCTAACTCGGTCAGGCCCCTTGCTGAACAGCCTGAACATTTGTTCTTCAATCTCGTTTAGCCCACCGATTCCCGACCCAAGAATTGCACCGCATCGAAACGCATCTTCACGTTCAAAATCAATGCCGCAATCGCGAACCGCATGGTATCCCGCGAACATGGCAAACAACGTGAAGCGATCAAGTCGCTTCGCGTCTTTTGCATCCACCGTGGAGCCAGGGTCAAAATCTGTAACGTCTCCACCAAATCGCACTTTGTGTTGAGTCGTGTCGATTACCGAGAGAGGATGTATACCGCTTTTGCCATCCAAAATGGACTGCCAAAGCTCTTGAACCTGACACGCGAGGGACGTAACACAACCCAGCCCCGTCACAACGACACGACGTTTCATACTATTTCAACAACAACCTTCGAGGGGGATTGGGGACTAAGCCTGTTGCTTTTCGATGTAATCAACAGCTTCACCAACACGCTGAATCTTTTCCGCCGCTTCCTCTGGAATGCTGATGTCGAATTCTTCTTCGAGCTCCATCACCAGTTCGACGGTGTCCAGCGAATCGGCCCCCAGATCGTTCACGAAATGAGTATCTCTCCCAATTTTGTCTTTTTCGACACCAAGTTGTTCAGAGACGATGTCGATGACTCGTTCCTCAATAGAAGCCATAGCAGGGTGCTCCCGTCAGCAATTTCAATCAAAAATGTTTAGAAAAGGGTTACGTCGCCAAAACGACTTTGGCGGGGTGCCAAAGATAGAGGATTTTAGCAAAATAGGTCAAGCCATGAAGGGCCATCCGAGCGGTATACGGCCCCAAATAGTTACCAGAATGAACATATTTCGTCGATTGCCCCCTCTTTGCCGGTTAAATCACCGGCCGGTCCTGACCTTTCAGGAGCTTCTCCAGGCAATTTTTTTTCTCGACGAAAGAGGGATTATCCCCTTCATTCGCAGTCCGAAGGGACTCCATTCATCGCACTCGGTCCGACAAGGGGCGTTCCGTCTGGTTATCTCCGTCTGGTTACCTTGGTGCAATACCATTGCTAGGTGGCAAGCCATTGGTTGCCGGCGGCAGCGAGCTGGACGCGGGCGGCAAAGCGAAATTGCCTTGCGATGGTCCCGGCTGAACTGGGGGCAACTGAGTTTGCTGGAACGAAGCCGCAGGGAGCTGACCTTGAGGCGTTTGGCTGGGAAACGCCGCATTGGGTAAGGCTGCGTTTTGCATCGCAGGAGCGTTCGCGGGAGCAGCCCCAGGAAGTCCGGCGTTAGGAAGCGAAGCAACCCGCGCTGGTTCGGTTTCCACTTTGGTTGGTTCCTGTTCCATGCTTTCAAAGTTGACCACTTGCACTTCATCGCCGGTCATTGGATCGACTGCCATCCCGCACACTCGCCATCCAGCTGCTTCTTTTCGTAACTCCCAAACAACTTCTAGCTCGCTGGGTTCTTCTCCTTTTTCTCCTGGTTCCGTCCAGACCGACGAAACAAGCATCGCATCTGCTTGCTGAGCAGCATCGCCAATCTTAAAGGTCGCAAGTGGCGAACCGAGCGGATCGATAACCAGTTCTTTGCGTCGGATCTCTTCTCGGGCGGCGGTGGTCATCAAAGCCGACAATTGAGCACCATTGCCTTGTCGCATGCTGTCCAAAAACAACTGAACGACTTCTTTGGGTTCGCTAGGGAGCTGAACTTGCGTGGAAGCAGCACGCGATGCGGTTGTATTAGCGGCGGTGTTTGTTGCCGAGCTGGAATTGCTAGCCGCAGGGGGCGCATCCGCTGTTTTGGGATTTTGGCCACAGCCAACAATGACAATGAGACTAGCTGAAACAGGTATCCAAAGCAATTTCTTCATTATTTGATTCCATTCCGTATTTTAAGAACTTGGGTCAGTTCGGCTCTCCTAAGCCAAACAGTTCGATAGCCGTTTTTCGCCGATCCAGTCAAGGGCATTCGGCGAGAATGCCCCGGAAGCAATCTTTTTGTCCCACTCCCAGTTGATTTTCGGCAGTGCATCTGCCTAAACTGGTATCAGTGCTGTGAAACGCATCACAGCTGCGTCTCCGTATTTCATCGGCCCTGTTCTTGGCTGAGCGGTCGATGAAATCAGGCAACTATTGAAAGGAGGTGATCAGTGAAATCATTCTGTACTGGCCATGGGGGTGAGGCGGCATAAACATGCCGGCGGGCTGCGTATGCCATGCAGCTTCTCCCCACTTTCCACACACGTTGCCCGCGGTTGTTGAACCAAAGACCAAAGTGTGTTCAAGGAAAGCGGTAATTAGTCCTAGCCAGGGCCTGCGAATTTTTTCGCAGGCCTTGGTTTTTTAACGCCTGCAATCCTGACTTCTTTTGCTTAGACTCGAAGCCAACGCGTATGACAAAGCCTGTAACATGGTGGAGACCAGGCCGGGCTATCGCGGATTGTTTACAACCCGAAGCGCAACGGGCTGTTGATTGAATGGAGTCGTTATTGGGTAATGGCGGTACGACGGACTTCCGAGTCCGTCCATGGCCGGTACGACGGACTTCCGAGTCCGTCCATGGCCGGTACGACGGACTTCCGAGTCCGTCCATGGGAACTTCGACGGACTAGGAAGTCCGTCGTACCATTAAAGCAACAAGCCGTTACGCAGCGGGTTGTGAAAAGCAGTCTGCCTTGTTTGCCACTCAACGTAACAAGTTACGCGAGCTTGACGTACATCCAAACCGAACTAGGTTCATGAATCATCCGAGCTAGCTGTGGAGACCGGTCAGGGGGCCTTCGCCACAGTATTCGGGATTGCCGAATGACTTTATCGGAATACCCATTGATTCACTAAAATTCATCAGGAGTCGATTGTGCGGGACCTTTCCGCAGTTCAAAGCCCGCCCCATTTCAAACCCCAACCCTTCCCCCACAAGGACAAACGGAATATCGTCCCGTGTGTGCGAATTCCCCTTCCCGAGCTCATTCGTCCAAACCAAGGTCGTGTTGTCCAACAAAGTACCGTTTCCGTCAGGCTCCGGGGTTTCCGCTAATCGCTTTGTCAAATACGCCAACTGCTCACAATACCAAGTGTTGATTTTGATCAGTTTTTCATAAGCTGCTTCGTTCGAGTCAGGTTCATGGGAAAGCTCGTGATGCCCTTCCTCAATGTTCAGCCAACGCATCTTGGGCTCGCCCACGGAATTGGTGATTTGGAAAGTCGCAACCCGAGCAAAATCCGCAACGAAACTGCTCACGAGCATGTCCATTTGCATTTTCGTAATCTGAGGGATGTTGTTGTTCTGCTCTTCAACGTTTGCGGGTAATTGAGGAACAGCGTGTCCAATGTCTTTCTGCTTTCTCCCCATTTCAAGCTCTGCCTGAAGCTCTCTCTCAAGCCCACGCACCATTTCGACGTGATCTTGGAGCATGCGTCGATCTTCAACACTGATCAGTTGCTCGACCTTCTTAAAATCCGCGGTCAAGTCATCGAGCACACTTGCCAACAATTCTCGGTTCTTGGTTTGGCCATAAAGCTTATCAAACATTTGGTAAGGATTGTCGATCGGCGATACGGGCTGGTTCGGGCCGGCGTACGACATTCGAGTCCATGTATCAGCCCGTTTGGGAACCATGACCCCAAACTCCAACGAGCCGAAACGAGTCTGAGTATTCGGGTCGGCCTGCAGGTGATTCTTGATATGCTGATCAATGGAAATCCCCATGGACCAGCCTGCCGGCGTATCCGATCCGCCTTGAACATCCCCTGGAAACAGCTCGATTCCCGTTAACAAACATCCGATCCCCCGCATGTGCCCATCGCCATCACCTTGAATTCGGTTACACACACCGTGCAGAGTCAACATTCGATTCTTGAAGTCCGATAGCGGCTGCAGAATTCGCTTCAACTGAAAATCTTTCCCCGTCTGGTCCGGCCAAAAATGATCCGGGATTACCCCGTTCGGGCTGAAGAGAAAAACGATGCGCTTTTTCTTCGGCGTGGATGAGGAAGCAGCCCAGCCCAAGCTTGGAAGACT
>JBIKLJ010000106.1:0-17198 GCA_044359895.1 Pirellula sp. | reverse complement strand
GCAGTGCCGGCCGTAATCGCCATCGCTAGTGCGCCCCACAATGTCACTCGCACAGCGACCAAGCCCGCGACGTCAGCTACAAGAATGTCGTTGCTACCAGTTTTGGCGACAGCGACTCCGACAACGAGACTAGCCGTGGAAACGATCCCGTCATTTGCCCCAAGAACGGCTGCTCGTAGCCAGGGGGCGTACGCTTCAATTGCGTTTTTCATTCGCGGTTTGAAGAGCCGATCGTCTAAACGCCTCAGGTCATCGGGCTCAGCCAGTAGCAACCGACGATGAAAGGTTAGAGGCACTTCAATTTATTTCTTCGCAGTCTCGGAAGACCGCTCTAATCGACTTGAAAGAGCAAAAAAAGTTGGAGCCCAAAGTCCAACGAAGATACCAAAGCGTTCCGCATGCGCCTTCGATTCAGCCGCTTCGCCTCCAGTCAGAAACCAGATGGCTATCGAACCAATAATGGATGCGAATCCGAGCACGAAGCAAAGGGTCGACAGGTTCTTGAAAAGCGAGGAATTCATCTGTTTGACTTGTGGGAACGAGTTAGGTCTGTGATCAATTCGTCAAGTGTAGCAGATTTTGGCGCGAACTCGCTGATTCAATGCCGCTTCTTGCTCTTCCAGGTACCGCCATATTGGTATCGAGGATTGTTGGGCTTTACTTCCTCAAGGCAAACCGGGCAGACGAAGATCCATTCCTGAGACTCGTTGATACGAACTCGATAAAGAACATCACTAGTCTTCTGACAACGCGCACATGATTTGGTGCGAATGCGTTTGACGGGCATTTTATCTAGACTTTTGACTTGGACTGCGAAAACGCCCGACTTCAAAACCTCGCAGTGCAAAGCGTTCGGTCTTCCCAGGCCATTTGAATGATGCGTTCGATATCGGATAATGAAAAACTTTCATTGACGAATTGTTTCATGGCGTCCCCTGATTTGCAATCAAAACTACAACCTAGGCCAACCGTCAATTCCAAACACTGTTAACGCTTGCTTCCTGCGATGGCTCATAAGAAACCCCAACTACCAAAGAAAATATGCAATTTTTGTCTGCGACCGTTGCCAGAATGGAGTCAAAAAGGAACGACCTAAGCCGAAATAATGAGGAATCGCCCTCTGCTACAAAATCGACAAATCCCTCCATCTCTCTCGCTGCTGTTTCCAACTAGGTCCAATCGCGATTAACTGAAATTTCCTTAGACAAAGTGAATCTCGACCTCGCTCGAGTCACGTGCCCCAGTGTGGCGAAGGGTGTCATGCGACAGTTCGTTGCAATGCCGTTGGGAAGCGAATACATAGACGATCGCTGTGGCACATTGGTGGACGATGGACCCTGGCTGAATGGCCGCGACGTTTGTTGTACACACTACAGTACAATGACCAGAATAGCTAAGGATTCTAATCAGCACCCATCGCCAATGTTGTCAGTTCTGTTCTGGACGGTGGACTCACCAGCTGGTTATAACCTAGCATCGAGACGATGAAACGTCCCGTAGGGATATACTAGACCGCCACCCCCAAACAAGAATCCTAGCAATGTCAGAAGAAGGCAATGATTTTTCACGTCGTTCCGTGCTTAAGAGTGCTGCGGTCGGCGGTGTTGGACTAGTAGTTGGCGGATCAATTCGTGCGGTTTGTGGAGACGAAAAAACAAGTGGAGCAGTCGAACGAATCGAAGCAAAGGATAAATGGTTTTCGCAGCGAGCTTTTTGCCTCAGTGGCAACAAGGTGCTGATGACGAGCGAGGGCAGTGCTCTTACCGCAACAACCTACGCAAGCCAGATCTACCGTCCTCGATCGGCCCAGGAGATTGCCGACCTGGTCAGATCATCGTCCGCAAAAACGCCAATTGCGTGCGTCTGTGGAGGTCACGAATCTTCCAACGCGGCCATGTTTGCCAGCAGCGAAGCCATCGTTTTGGATTTGGTGCATCTGAAATCGATCGAGTTTCAGCGGGACGATGAAAGCATGCTGGTCACGGTGGGTGCTGGTGTCGTCTTTCGTGAGCTCGTAGAAGCAGTCAAGGGCCGTCAGGGCGCCTTGCCGGTGGGAACGGGTCCGGGGGTCGGTGTGGTTGGCTACATCGTCAACGGCGGATTGAGTGGTTACTTTTCGCGACGGCTCGGGTTGTTAGGACAGCGAGTGGTCAAGTTGACCATCGTGACGGCGGCGGGCGACCTCCGCTCGCTCACTCCTAAGGATGAGCTTTTTACCGCCATGTTGGGAGCCGGTAGTGCGTTGGGCATCGTTGTCGATGTGACGATTCGCATGGAACATGAGAGCGTCCTCCAGAGCGCCGAGCAAAGGGTTGTCTCGTTCGAAACACGAGAACAGGCGGTGAGTTTTGCACGAGGTGCACTGCGTATCCAGAGAGATCATGTACTTCCAAACGAATCCGTCTCGATGGAGTTGGTCGTCACGGGCTCGAAAGCTCTGGTAGCAACGGTTATCTTTTACGATTCCTTTCGTGGATCCTCGTCCGAGTTTGTCAAACCGCTGGAGGATCTCGCGGCCAGTTTGAAACTTCCGATCGTCATGAAATCTCACTGGACCTCTTGGTATGAAGCCGCGGCCGCCTTGTGGCCCGTCATCGCCGAAATGAAGGGCAGCCCGCTTGCTATGCTTCAACACTGCATAGGAACCAGGGGCATTCCTGATGACAGAATACTTGACTTCGTCTGCGACACGGTCGTTGCCGAAGCTCCGCTGGACGAGGCCGAGTTTTCGATCGTGGAAATTCGGACGCTGGGAGGGGCTGCTCTGTCGAAGGTAAAGATTGCCAGTGGCAATTGTCATCACCAGTTCTTTGTCGATTTTATCACCCTCTACGACGCCAAGAACAAGTCGGTCGAGGAGCGACAGATCATTGCCGACCTCACCAATCGCATCGTTGACAAAGCGCGAGATGTGGACGGCCTGTCAGTCGATTTTAGCGGGACGCATTCGCAGCCCGACGATGTGAACTCTTATGTCTCTTCGTCCGCTATCTTTGGGACGGAGGCCATGGCAGAATCCGTCAAGGCACTGAAGAAGAAAGTGGATCCGAACAATCGCTTCCGATTCCACCCGTTCGCGAAGCTCCTTTGATTGCCCAGACGCTGTTCACCGCGAGCAGCGAACATGTGGGAACCCATTTCGATGCCCCGGCCCACTGGATCACCGGCAGGCATCTGCCGCGAAATACTGTAGACACAATCGACGTCCAAAACTTTATCGCGCCGGTAGCCGTCGTCGATGCAAGCCCCCAGGTAGCTGACAATGAAGACTGGCTTTTAACCATTGACTTTCTTCAGCATTGGGAAGACCGACATGGCCGCATCCCCGCGGGAGGCTGGCTGGCATTCCGCACTGATTGGTCAAAGCGACTTGCAGATCCGGCGTCGTTTGTGAACATGAAAGAGGACGGTGCTCACACGCCCGGGCCCACCCAGATGCCGACGGCACAGCAGATATTGAGTCTCATCTTTTTGGAGAAGCTTCCCATTGGTTTCCCCAGCCAGCGTACAGGTCGTGTAGGTAGGCTCGCCATTGCTCTGTCGTTCTCGATGCTGTGTAGGGCACCGGTTTTTCGGGCGTGGCAGCCGTCCAGACAATTTCGAATTGTCCGTCGCCCTTGACTCGACCAATGCGAGGCGTCTTGAACGTATGCTGAGTTGCCGGATCGATTCGCACATCCCCTTCGGCCGCACGCATTCGTTGGTTTCGCAACGAGCGACGAATCTCCGCAGTTTCGGTAGTGCCCGCATCACGGACGGCGGAAGCCCACAGTTTGATCCCGAAGTACGCCGCTTCCATGGGGTCGGTCACCACCCGTTGAGGCCCGAATTTTTTGTGGAATTTTGAGAGGAAATTAGTATTCTCCGGCGAATCGATGCTTTGAAAATAAGTCCAGGCAGCGTAGTCGCCCGTCATGGCGACGACATCTAAATGCCTGAGCTCCTCTTCGCCGAGACTGAACGAGATTGTTGGCACCTTCGCCGGTGTTACTCCAACTTTGCGTAGCTCAGCGAAAAACGCCTCATTGCTATCGCCGTTGATCGAATTGAGAATGACATCGGGCTTGGAGGCTGTGATTTTTTCGATGATCGAAACAACATCGGTGCTGCCTAAAGTTAGAAACTCTTCACCCACCAATTCCGCCCCTAGTTCGCTTAGCTGATCTTTAATGATTTCGTGCGCCACACGCGGAAAGACATAGTCGCTACCGACCAAAAAGAACCGACGCTTGCCTTCGAATGCGTAAGCCCATTTCACTGCGGGAATGATTTGTTGATTGGGAGTGGCCCCCGTGTAAAACACATTGGGTGACTCCTCGATTCCCTCGTATTGCACCGGATAGACCAATAGATGATCAAAAGCCTCGAACACGGGGACTACGGTCTTGCGACTGGCCGAAGTCCAGCAACCGAACACGGTACATACGTGCTCCTGTCCAATCAGCCGCTCTGCCTCACGGGCGAAGGTCGCGGAATCCGAACGACCATCTGCGACAACGGCCTCGATAGGTCGACCGAGCAGGCCGCCTTCTTGATTGAGCTCCTCAATCGCCAATAAAGCGGCGTCCACAACCGGTGACTCGCTATCGCGCATCGTTCCCGAAAGCGAGTGCAAAATGCCGATCCTGATCGGCTCTCCCGCGGCCGCTGTAATTGCAGATGTCAACGGCTTGGGCTCGCCGTCGCTTTTTGTTCGAAGCGATAGCAACCCTCCAATGCTTGCAAGCCCTAGCAACGTGATCGCTCCCAGCGCAAGCAGGTTTCGGCGCGCGAACGAATTGCCGTTCGTTTTTTCTGGGGCGCGAGGGGTCGGCTTCGAAAAAACGCCCGAGTTGCTCGGCAGAGTGATGCCGATGCCCGAAATCGCAGCGTAAACGGAATTCAAATCGCTTTCCATCTCCTCCATCGATTGGTATCTGTCTTTCGGTTCGGTTGCCATCGCCCTCGCAATAATCTGGCCGCAGGCGGCCGGAACGAGCCGATTGATTTCGCTCGGGTTTGGGCGGGACGAATTACAGTGCGCATACATCACCTGAACGATACTGCTGCTGTCATAGAATGGACACTTTCCCGTTAGTAACGCGTAGTAGGTTGCCCCTAGTGAATAGATATCGCTTCGCTCATCAACATCGCCCGATTCCCATTGTTCTGGGCTCATATAGTAGGGTGTTCCCAGGACCTGTCCCGCCTGCGTTAGCTGCAACGATTGACTTTGCATCCGCTTGGCTAAACCGAAATCGGAAACCTTTACCGTTCCATCTTCGGCAAGGAGCAGATTGGCCGGTTTCACATCGCGATGAACCATACCTGCTTTATGTGCTGCAGCGAGGCCGCGGCAAGACTCGATGGCGATTCGAGTCGCTTCCCCGACCGAGTACGCACCTGCATTATTGATGTGATCCTCAGCGCTCCCACCGGCGACGACTTCCATGACCAAGAAGTGATCGTCACCGTCCTGGGCGATCTCAAAGATCGTCACCGTGTTGGGATGATTCAGTTTGCCGGCACTCCTAGCCTCAGCGAGGAAGCGATCTAACACTTTTGGATTGGCCGATAGCTCGGAAGGCAACACTTTGATGGCAACATCGCGTTCAATGGATGCATCGTGTCCCTTGAGCACGACGCCCATCCCCCCAGCGCCAAGCAATTTCGTGATTTCGTATTTGCCAAGACGCCGTCCCACCCAGTTTTGCGGACGGGGTCGCGAGGGGCTCGGTAAGTCCAAAGTCTTGCCGCCGCCGGTGTCCATCGTTTCGCCGAATGTATTGGATAAATGGCCACTAGGGCCAGGTTCATCGTCCTTGGGTGATTCTGTATCGTCTTTAACCATGGTCATTTCTCAGTTGCGTTTCAATCTGGACAGGCAGGAAGTATAAACCATTCGGCCAAAGCTTCGAGTGCCGGCGTACAAGAACCTCGACATACGGTTTAGCCGAGGATTTCAGATGAAATTCAGAACGATGGAACCTGGCCTGCCGTCACCTTCAGTGGCCACCGGATGGGTTGCACATGAGGCGCTTCGCGGAAACGTTGCGAATAGCACTCCACTGGGAGATGCACGGCTCTCTAAGAAATATGGCGATTGAGAAGCGGAACCAGGGCTGCCCGAATGAGATAGGCAGCTTCGACGCGAGGAACAGGACGGCATTGTTGCCCCTTCCAATGTCAAAATCCTCCGCGGCGAGTTAACCGAACAGCAAGCCAAAGCACAAATTGTGGAACTTGTTGTCGAAGATGGACCATTAGTGGCATGCTAGTAGCCGGGCTCGCCAGAGTTCGGTTTTCTGCGATGCACTGAACGTCTGGCGACTCCAGCTACCCAAAAATCTAATCTTGGCGGAGAACTGAACTCATAAGTGGTTTGTGTCGAGGCTAGAGGCCTTACCTAAAGAACTTCAGTTCGCTTTGGCGACTTCAGTGCTTGATCGCTTGGCCGCGGAAGGCCCATTGCCGGTATCTGAGCAGCTCAAGACGGAATTCTTGCAGCGCGAGCAAGCGTTCTTTGCAGATCCAAGCAAGGGCGAGTCATGGGACATCGTGCGCGAGGAACTCTTTGGAAAGTGAACCGAGTACCGCTCTGCGTTTGCAGCCAAGCATAAAGCCTTGAACATTGTTTTCACTTGGAAGCAGAGGATTCTAAAATGAATAGCTTTGCAACCTTACCCGCAGTCTTCGACTTTCTCTTCGCAGATTTCGGATTATCTGACTTTGATTGAACGTCCAATCGTCCGCCAGCTGCAACCAAGGCACGGATGAGTTGATCCAACGATACATCAGGCGCGGCTCGTTCAATCTTGGCAATTCTTGGCTGGCTAGTTTTGAGCCGTTTACCGAGCTCCTTTTGCGAAAGATTCGAAATTGTACGAGCTTCACGAACTGCTGCAGCCATTTGAGCACGAGCATCAAGAAGCTGTCGCTCTGCTTCACTCATCTCCAAGAAGTCAGCAGCATCTCCAACAGCCCAACCTGCGGCGACTAGTGCTTTTCGTTTATTAGTTTCCATCACAATACCTCACTTGGTTTTTGTTGACTTTACAATCGCGTCGTACTTCTTTAGTCGGTCTCTACACCGATCAATTACTTCGTCAGGGATCCTTTGCGTCTTCTTACCGTAGACCTCCAAAATTACGACAGCATCTTTGTCGATCCGATACATGATTCGCCAGTTTTGACCAGCATCACGAACTCGCAATGCACCGCATCTCGGACCGACCGTTGGAAGCGGCTCCGCATGAGGCATGCTCAGGGCTTGCCCTTCTTGTAACGCTCGCAACAACTCACCCGCCTCCATTCGACCTTCAGCCGTGAAGGGTGGTGTCTTTACTTCACCGCTAAGCCAAACCAGCGGTTTTCGCTCTGGTTTGCTAGGCTCCTGAGGCTCCGTCTTAGTTTTCCGTGGCATACCCATCTCCTTAAGTGTATATTGGATACGGTATATGGTCAATTGAGAAAAAGTGGATTGAGGTGGCTAGTTTATCCGTTTTTGACGGATAATCTCGAAAACACAGCAGAAAACTTCGGCCGAACTCGAGGATGGAAGGATCTCTCAGAACAACCAGTCGATGAACGTCCTGAAGGATGACTTGATAGTGCCGTTTTTTGACATCGTCCATCGCTTAACAGTAGTGGATACGTATGGCTTTCGTCTATTCCGGCATCTCAGAAATATACGCAGCAATCGTTTCCTCACGGGAACGACCAGTTTCTAGAGTGATGACTCGTAGTTCTCCCCTTAGCCAGTTTTCCGCTCAATCGCGGGAAGCTAAATCGGCAAGTACCGTACGGTCAGTCGCATAAGACAAAAATGTGACCGAGCCATCCGCCTTGGCAAAAACCGCTCCGCCAGGATGGAAGCTCCAGTGGTGCGTCGGACAACGGGTACCTCGCTCACCACGCTGAAAGCCTAGGTTCGTAAGTCCATCGCATGCAGCCAACAGATTTACTTGCGAAGCACCAGATGTGGGAAAAAGACCTCGAGTACCATTGGTGTAAAGCGTTAGCTAAGAACAATGTCTTCAATTTGTGACGTGATGTCACAAATCGGCAAAGCAACAAGTCGGGTCGACGGCACATGGAATGTGCCTACTACATTGATTTCGGGCTGAAGGCCAAGGCTTGCCGCTGTAATTTTTCTGCCCATCCATTTTTCTGCCCTTCCCGACCTCGCAACCTCTGCGTTCCTCTGCGCCTCTCTGCGTTTATCGTCGTTGGCAAGGGACTCGAGTTGCTCGTCAATTCGATTGCGATACTTGCCAACCAGCGCCTTGATTGTTGGCGTTCGCAGTAATTCCTCCAGATCAAGCCCTCGCTTCAGAATCGAAGCGAGCACTGGTGTAGCATCGGAACCAAGTAGGTAATCGAGTATTTCTGCAGCTGCGGGATTGCTAAGGCATGCCTTTATACCTTTTAAATTCGAACAGCCCATAGTGATTGTACACCGCCGCAAATCCTAATGCCGAAAGCCCACCATCCTCAAGATCTGGGTCGCCCTGCAACTCGCGGTCTGCAGCCACACAGCGGTGGATACCGCGAAGCATACTATACGGCTTGGGGCAATCTAATCGTTACAATTGTCACATTCGCTTTCACTTCTTTTTGAGACTTGAAATTCGATTGCAGGAAGAAATCGACAACCTGGCGCTGTGAGAAATGACGACCTAGAGTTATGTCGTTATCGCAGAATACGAGTTGTTGATTTCAGGTGGCTGGCATATTGATGGACATTCAGCAAAAAAAAAGAGCAAAGCGAGACTTTCGTCGATTCCTAGAAAACGACGAGGGAAATTCTGCGATGGAATATGCGACGATGTTGGGCATGATTGGCGTCACGCTGCTTCCCGTGGTACAAACGCTCGGAGATAAGGTCAGCGGCGTAAGCCGAGAAGTTTCTGATGTGTTTTCATCAGCGCCCGAGGGGGCCCCGCTTCCGTCAGCTATCCCGCCGGCCGCTGAAGAGCCTACCTTTCAGTAGTGCCTTTGGACCTATGAAGATGTCCTGGCACGATTTTGTTTCTACGAGAGTTTTCCTTAATCTCAAGACGTTGGCTAGTTATTAATGTTGATAGGTGATATCGAAACTTCTGGAAACGCAAGTCCCACCTTGGCTTCCGCTGGGACAAGGCATCTGCGCCAATTCACTCGCCAACTTCTGTTTTCTATTTTGATTTGTATTCCTCTATGGCTGTTGAGTCCATTAGAGAGGCTGGACGTATTCTGGTCTGATGTCATCTTGGCTCGCCAAGTTGCCAGGATGCCCAGCAACATTGTGGTAATAAACGTGACCCCTGAAGACGTAATCGCGCACGGGATGGAGCGACTGAGCAGGAAATACCTCGCTACCACACTTACTCTCTTAGCTGAAGCGAAGGTAAAACGCGTTCTGATCGATTTCAATATGGCGCGTATGTCCACTCCCGAGGAGGAAGCTGAAGTCTTGGGTGCTCTTAAGCTGTTTGGCCCATCTCGAATTGGCTTTGCATACGAATCTACTTCCGCATCGCGTCCAGGGGAAATACTCTTGCCGGAAGCGAGTGCAGTGAACTTGTCTCTCAACCCAGACTATGATGGCAGGATACGTTCGATCGAAGCGTCTAGATCGCTGAAGGGCTCCAATCCTTGCATATGGCTGGCTTCCGGAGAAAAAAACGATAAAGCCTCAGCTATTGATTTGAGATACGATCCAAGATCCATCCGACGGGTATCGCTTTCCGAGCTTCATGCAGGAAAGATTCCCATGGAGCGATTGGAAAATTGTCGTGTGATCATTGCCCACAATCGCGAACTTTCCCGCACTCGCGCAACGCTTCCGCTTTACGGCCCAACGGACCGTGGGACGGTCTTAGCGATGGGTACAGCATCGACTCTGACGGGGTACTCGACGAGTTCCGAGCAAAAGCTCAAACTGCTGTCGATGCTCTCGGCAGTGCTTACTCTAGCGAGTGTTTATGTCGGTTATAAAACGGCCAACATCACCAAAGTCTTCCTTGGTCTTTTTCGCTTGATCACGCTTGCGATGGTTGTCAGTTGGTGTGGAACGTATTTTGGTGGCATCCCAACCAAACCTGCTTCAAATATTATGACTTTTATTGCAGTCATAAGCGTATCGCTTGCCCATCGGCTTAAGGTTTTCGAGCTATTCAAGGGACTCCTTTCCGGTGTGCTCAGTCCTGAAGAAGTCTGGTTGTGGCGTTCGTACGGCGACCGAAGTTCTCCCGCCATACTTTTCGATGCCATGGGTTATATCAAAAAAGCAAACCCGGCCGCTTTGGTTGAGTTTCAATTAGATCAAAAAGATTTTCATCAAAGTGTTTCAGAACTTGCAAAGAAGTGTATGCCCTCCCTCGGAGAACGGTGCAATCGACTGATCTTTGAAAAAGAAACAAGAAAGGTTTGGGATGTGGAATGGCCATCCAAGCATCTGCCGATTGCGATCTTCACAGATGTCACAGATCAGCATGAGGAATTGGAAGGACTTCAATTCCAATTGACCACAGACCCGTTGACAGGAACCCTTAATCGCAAAGGATTCGAATTAACCCTGCAGAAAATTGATGCTCAGCAAACTCGGGACTATACCGTGTTCTTCATGGACATGAACGGATTCAAAGCAGTGAACGATCGCTATGGACACGGCGCCGGAGATGCTCTCTTAAGAGTCGCCGCCCAACGATTTCGAGACGCGATGTCGCAGCACGATTACGTTGCAAGATTCGGCGGCGATGAGTTCGCCATCATTGTTCCTCGGCGACTGTCGATGGAAGACGCGATTTCGGTTCGGGACAGAATTGAATCGACCTTGTACGAGAAGATCGATGTCGGTGCTGCTCTGGTACAAGTCGGTGTTGCGGCAGGTTTCGCGATCCCCATCGATGAACATGAAACAAGGGAATCCATTCTCAACCGCGCAGATCATGACATGTACGATAGAAAAAGCACTCTGAAAAGTGAGGGCAAGGCCGTAAGAACCAGTTCCGAACGTGTGTTGGAACTGGTAACATCGCAGCATTAGGCTACACAACTAATTCAATTCACTCTTATGCTTCTTTGCTCGCTTCGCAGGCGTCGAAGCCAATTTAACGACAACATTCCCGCCTGCCCCTGCAATGACGCAGCCTCCATTTTAGTGGGTGACTCACAAATCAGCGTGCCGCACAGCCCATGCGATCAGTCGGATGGGCTACAAAAGGAGCTTCGTTTCCCAGCGCACGCGCCTGAGAATTACTATTTCCTTACCTGCTCCGCTGGCGAGACCATCTCAGACGTATAACCTCGCTCCAACTTATCGTTAAGTTACCAAATATTCCATGTCGGGCTTTTCAGTTTTTGAAGGGCCTCTCCTAAACTCAAGCTTTCTGTCTGGCTTTGGAGTTCCCTGGGTATCAAACTCGAGGGGCAGACTCGGCAAATCAGGAAGATCTGTGATAAATCGTGGTGTGATTGACTTTCCATCGCTTAAAAAATCGATGTGGAGTTGCAATGGAGCACCGCCGGAGGAATCAAGCAGTGATTCGGTATACCCGTTGGTTCGGGTCTCGCGAACATGCTCATGTCCAGGTTCCAATCTAAACTTTAGTGTGTCTTGTTGAATTGACTTGCCATCTGGTGGGTCGTTACTGTTCCGAGCCGATCTGTTGACAAGAGGTGGGCCATTCATCGGGACAAAAGCCGTGACGGTTTCCGTCCACTCGATAGCGGTGCTACCGGTATTCCTAGTAATGATATTCACGAAATACTCTTGGGTATTGTTTTCTGGTGCATTGATTCCAAAACGCGAATAGAATCCTCGAACCACGGTAGCTTCGACAGTCAATGAAAAATCGCTTTTGGGCGTAACGATCGTTAGACTTTTAGGAGTTGGCGGAAGTGGCTTGGAATAGCCGACCAGAAGAACGATCAAAAGAACAATCGCGCTGGGTGTTGATTTGAGATACATTGAAAAAACCTCTCATCAATTGAGACTATCGGTAGAATTGGAGGACAACGGTTGGCCGATCATTCTAACAAAGTTCAAGCGTACCTATTGGCCCAGGGTGCAGGATCTGGGAGCATTTATGTGTTTCTAGTAGCGAGCGCCGAAATGGCCTGGATTCCTGCTTCCATCTTGACTCGAGCAGACACGTTAGCTGAATGAACCGACATCTTCGGTGGTACAAAGCCGTGCAATGCAACTTGCTCTTCAATCCATAGCACGACGTCATGTCCGGTACCACGCTCGTCATCACCAAGATCGTGATCCAAGCTAATTTCGGTCACTTGACCAGACTTCAACAACTCGATCGCTTCGCTGGGCCAGTATTCTCCGTCTGGTGAAAAGCCAGCGGCCGTCTACGTAGACTGGTTAGAGCAGCATCTAGTTGAGCCGATGTCCTTTGAACCGGTTATTGATCGGTGAAACCAAAGCGTTTTCCATGAGTCAAGAAAGCAAATTATGAGAATCGTTAAGTAGAAGGCCATATCGCCAAACTCGATGGGTTTTCCTTGCTGCCACCGAATCAGAATATCGAGCGATACCGGCACGAACATCAGGGTGAGGAGCGAAATCAAAAAGGTCCTCATGAACCAGTTGGGTACCCCGCGACCTTGGGCAAGAGAAATCCCAAGGCCACCTAGCATGATCGCAGCAACACCCATACCAAGAGCCATTATAAAAAGACGTGTTCTCATTTCATGGAAGGCATCAGTGAAGGCCAACATGGAGCCCAGCGCAAATAGAGCCGCCGCTCCAAACATGGGAACGCACAAGGCTCGAGACCAAGAACTGGCGACTGGCGTTTCAGAACTCACGATAAACCTCCAAGAGACTGGCTACAAACAACGGCACTACAATCAGTGACGGTCGAACGTTTCAGGTTCGAACTATTCATATTATCGAATTTAGACTGCAAAAAACCGTTCCGCGATCAAAATTAATCAATGCTTCACAAACACCGCAGCCCCATACAGCGTGTTTGGATTCGCTGAGTTATAAAACCAAGAAATGCTCGGTTTCCACGAACCAATCGAAGGGATTCTGAGTTCGAAGATTCTCGGAAGTCCGATGGCCCAGGACGCCCTCGGAAACGTTATCGCGAGGTTGGGACGACATCGATTGGGAAATGAATCGAATGAGCATCCCCGAGCCGAGGGGCACCGATTCCGATGAAGCCTCGCGAGGAGAACATGCGGTGAAACTATTCGCCATCGATCCAGTACCGTTCTCTTCGACTCGTATGTGCGATTGCCAAGATTTGTATAGGGTCTGGCTTCTTGCGAAAGATGCAGATGAACGGGAATCCAATAATCCTGGCAAATTGAAAATCGAGATGGATTCTCGCAAATCGATCCGGATCAGCCGCAATATTCGACAAGACACCGGAAAAGGTTTGATGGAACCTTCCTGCAACTCGAATCGATCTAGAAAGGTACCAGTCGATCGCATCTTCAAGCTCGCTCGCTGCCTCGGAGCTAAAACGAATCATCGATTCAGTTTACTTTCCATCCTGAGTTTCACTTCTTCCCAGGGAATCCCGGGCGACTGGTCGTTGGCTCGGCGTTCTAGCTCCTGCAGGAATGCGGGATCGACTACAGAAAAACCGGGCATGGAATCTTCAAACGAATCCAAAAGTTCGGTCGCCAAAATGATCCGATCTGCTTCGGGAAGCGAGAGCGCTGACTTAAGAATTTCTTCGTGGGATATTGACATGAGTACCTCCGGTGATGGTCTTCAACAGTCCACTATTGTAGCCAAATTGGAATACCTGCAGAGCCAGTTTTCGCAAATCGTCGCCAAACTTTTCGCTGATGGAATTCAGACTTACAGCCAATTTCCTTTGCTGCGATCTCGCAAAACCAACACGACGCTAGAGCGAAATGCAAGTCCACCTCGCATCATCGAACACGTAGACATACTCGGTGCCACAGTTCCTGGCGAAGGTCAGCAGCGCTGCGTGTGTCGGCATGATGTTGGGTACTTTGCCATCACCGAATCGCTCGGGTACGCCATCGTTGTCGAAGCAACGAATGTCGCCCCCCGAAACAAGCGTTTGGACCAGAGACGCATCGGTGTAGTGGGTGTTAAGGACCTTGCCAGTGCGTTCTGGGTATCCGAATCCGAAGGAACTGGACTGGAGGGTTCAATCTATGCCGGACTCGAATCACTGACTTCGAAATTAATAGATCGCGAGTGGCAACGCGACGACGGAGCTGCGATGAAGATTGGACGATGCCTTATCGATGCGAACTGGGGCCACTCAACCGACGTCGTGTACCAATTTTGTAGACAATCCAAGCATGCGGCAGTTCTGATGCCAAGCCATGGACGTTTCGTCGGTGCCTCAAGTATGCCGTTCAGCGAATACAAACGAAGACCTGGCGAGCGCGTCGGACTTAATTGGCGAATTCCCAACGTACATGGCAAGCGAGCTATTCGGCACGTTACCGAGTCCTATCGGGCTGACACTCTAACCATGATCGGTGGCGAAGTGCCGGATGTTGTCGTTCAAATCAAAAGGAGCAAGGCCACAGTGGTGTTCTTGGGCGATTACATCGATCGCGGATAGGATAAACGTAAGTTCGTTGTCACGGCGTGATGACATGCAATGTGGGGAGTTTTCAATGCGAGTAGTTGGTCTTGCTTTGGCGGTTTACGTGTTACCTATAACGACGGTGGCGTGGGATTCATCGGAGAGATTTCCCAAGCGACCATCAAGGGTGGCGATATCTGACATGGTACGAAAAAAACATTTGATGTTAGGAAGGGCTACTGAACGAGTTGCGTCAAGATTAACTACCGAACATTTGAACGCGACCGCATGCTGAACTTATCATTCTTCAGATGACTTGGTGCATGTGGAATGCAGCGTTTTGCCGTTTGGGTTTTGCGAATTTCGGTCAAAGTTGGAAGAGAAGCGAGTGGCCACCCGCACCGCCACTTGGGGTTGGTCTGTTACAATATTCTTCGGTCTCCGTCCGAGCGCCTCGTTGTTTTCAGGAGTAAGCATGTCATCAATCAAGCTGCCTGCGGGAATGCCCGAAGCCTACTGGGAAACCCATTTTCGCCTAGCCGAGCATGCGGACGAGTGGCCTCAGGAGTTCGCCATCATCACGGGCTATGCAACCACAGGGGAGAAGTGGAGCGATGCGGAAAACGAAGCCGCCGATTGTGCCTTGCATGCCGAGTTGTGTCAGCATTCACAGCTTGTCAGGCGGATCACCGGCTATTCGCCTTCCACGGGCCATGCGGAACCTGGATGGGCTGTCGCTCTTCCATTCGACACCGCTTGCGAGATCGGCCTCCGCTACCGACAGGATGCAATCTATTTCGTCAGCCAGGACGTTCTCTCGGTAAGCTATTGTGATGCTCGTCGTAGTTTGACGGAGATCGGTCCTTTCAGCCCTCGCGTCCACGTTTCAGCCCGATAGCCATTGATTCGCACAGACTTCGGTCAGTCGCGTCCGAGAAACTATGAAGTGATCGTTGGGCGGAAGTCCGCGCCGTAGCCTTTGCAGAGCTGGGTTAGGCGGCCCGCCTCGGCCTGGCCGCGATTGGTCGAAGCTGCTTCTCCATCATTGCGTCGCGCCTTATTCTTCTAACTGACACGAGGCTTTGCCTTCGATAAACACAGATTTATGGCTTCATGCCTTGAGCTGTTTGTCACGAGGACACCGCAGCAATCAGTGTCAACAAGACCTGCTGGAGGTTTGCCGCCACCGCATCAAATGCCGCCAGCCGTTCGCCAGAGACTTCGTCCATGTATAGCCCACGATTGACTTCAATCATGATCGATAGAACACGTTTGTCTTGCCTGTAATGCTTTCCTGGAACGAGTGATCCGCCGAACGGGCGATTGACTTCGACACGGTAGTTGCGGTTTCTAAATGCATGAACCGTAAAGTCGGCTAACCATGTCGGTGTGTGAAACGGATCCGTACCGACACAGATGTCGCAGCGGTCAGGATGCTGATCTGCCTCATGCGGTAGAGGCCTTGACGCGAAGCTGTGCGCGTCGATGATGAGACACCGGTCGTGCATCGCGAGGGCTGCGTCAACTTCTTGGGCTAATCGCAGGTGATGAGGGACGTAGTAAGTGGAAAGTAGCTCGTCACGCTCCTGCATTGAAGGGGCTTTTCGCAATGGCTGCCGGCTCGATGTGAGCGTGTAGACGACCCCCATTCCCTTCGCCGCCATTGGCTCGTCTCGGTCGTTAACGAATCGTTCAGGATCCACCACAAGGCGACTGACGGGAAACGTCACCGCTTTGGCCAGATTCTCCGACACTCGGAATAACTCGTCGGTGAAGTGGTCAGTCATCGTCAACAGTTCGTGCTGCAACTCCTTTTCCGAAAGAGCAATCGACGACCTTGCCGCGGCCGGTACGACGGTTGACGCGTGTGGAATGTGGATAACGCTAACCGGAGCATTCATAGTTCGACTCCATGTTGGCAAATGATTGCCTGCAGGATCTGACGGCGGCGGAATTCACCTTTGACGTTTGCGAGAAGTGCATCCTCGTCCCAGTACGAGTCTGGCCGGAAGTTCATATCGATCTTTTTGTGTTTAGTCATGGTTTACCTCGGCGATTGTTAAGTGGTGGAGTTTGGAAATCTGTCAATCACATGCGAAAGCGCTCTCGGAATCCTTTGATGCTCAGTTCTAGAAAGACACCCGCGGCCATGTCGGATTGCTGATCCTTGATTTCCTCCTGTAACGATTCGTGAGTCGGTATCTCGTTCTCGCCTCGCCGCTTTCTTGGTTGTTTCAAGCCCAACTCGTAACAGAAATAGCGAACGCAGCTGTATCCGATGACTTGCTTACCATTCCGCATACGCCAAAAGTCGTGGTAGGCAAGCCCACCGTCGAGCAGGGGGTAATAGTATTCGATGCCTCCGGGATGCCCGGCAGGTGAGCCGCCGCTTGCGTACTCGTAAGTCGGCAGCCCCAAAAATTCCACCAGGCCCACTATGTCGAGCCAGTAGCGCATGTCGCTGACGTTGTAAGTCCTCGCGTACGTTGGTGATCGAACGAAAACGTCAGTCCACTTCAGGCGTGAGTAATCGACGGGGTTGCGTGTGTCGACGCGCGTGCCACACGGATAGAGCGAACTTCGCATAACGAACAAGGCCTCCTTGGAGTTTCCGAGCGGCGGGAGGAGCCTGACGAAGCGCAGCAGAAACCCCTCGCGGTGGAGGGGCATTCCAGCCATTCATTGCCCTTATTAAGG
>JBIKLJ010000311.1:0-5062 GCA_044359895.1 Pirellula sp. | reverse complement strand
TAATTGCCATCGATGAATCGAACAATGGGATTGCCATCAAAACAATGGGGACCGCAACCGAGACGGAATTGGAGTCACGCAGCCAACTTCGCATAGCAAGCACCCCAAGAATCAAACCGACCAGCATGCTGCCCGCATCCCCAAGAAAGACTTTCGCGGGAGGAAGGTTAAAAATCAAGAACCCCAACAGCGATCCGGCCATGGCTGCCGCAATGATGGATTCCATATGGTTTCCGGTATACCACCCGATGGCAGACAACGCGGAAAAAGAAATCCATCCGACCGACGAACAGAGGCCATCCGCTCCATCAATCAGGTTGACCGAATTGATCGAAAGAAGTAGCCACCCCAACGTTACCGGAACAGCAAGCAGTCCAAGATTGGCGTGAAAGCCTAAAAATCCGAATGAATCAATCGTAAAGCCGAAGGCAATGATTGATAGACAAATAAGAATCTGGCCAAACAACTTCTGACGTCCACGCAAAGTGAATCGATCATCCAAGGCACCAAGCAAAACGATCGCAATCGCTCCGATTGCAAGCGAGACGGCCTCATAAAATCGTTCTTGGAAAATACCGTAGTACTCTTTCGCCCCAATCAAAAAAACGGCCACGGTGGCAAACAGACTAAACAAAATTGTCGTCCCACCGCAAAGGGCTATCGGTTCGCGGTGAAGCTTGCGATGGCTGTCCGGGTGGTCCACCATCCCAATTCTCAGGGCAAGCTGCCTTGCCAAGGGTGTAATCACCAGCGAGCACAGAAACGCAATAGCGACAGCAACGAGTGGGTAAATCATCGGTAGTGGTTCTAGATGAGGTTCGACGTGTTCCCATTGGCAAAAGGAGGGCCTCCTGGAACGTACGAATTACCTGAAGCGAAGAATCGCGCCAAAGCAACTGGCTCTAATGATCCTTCGTCCAGGATCATTCGTCTAGATCTCGCTTGATGAAGTAATCGTAAATCTCAGCCGAACAATCGTGGAAAATGGAATAACCCCTAGATCTTACCATGGGACTTCTGGGGGATTCGCCGGTTAATCTTCCCAATAGGAATCTTTGGCAGACCGGTGTTGGCATCCTGTTTCGCTTCACCTAATTTAAACCTGCATGGTATCGTTTGTTATGCTAGTGCATCTTCGCCTGGCCAAGTTTTCCAGCCCGACGCTATTTTTCGCCATTCCTCAAAGACCCTCAACATGGATCGACAAAAATACCAGGAGCTCGTCTCGACCTTTTTTGAGTGGGATCCGCCGGCAATTTCACAGATTTTTTCAGAGCTCTTGTCCGCGGTCTCTGCCGAATCTGCGTCGACCCCTGCCAGCTTGATGAGCCAGAATTATGAAACCGCGCGAGCTAACCCCGAGATCCACGTTCTTCCAGGAAATCTTAAGGACGCTCGGGATGCTATCTTCCCCTATTTTTGGGGGACTGACAGCTGGAACAATCCCTTGCATTTGGAAAACGTCCGAGGACCGGCCAATCACGCGTCACTCATTGGAGTTCTCGCGTGCTTGTTAAAAAACCCAAACCTCTGCACCGACCGATATAGCCAGCGATCGAACGAACTGGAGGTGAAGGCCATCACCACTCTGGCAAACTTGATTTTCTACCATACCAACGATCCTTGGGGTGTCTTCACCATTGGTGGAACCATTTCCAATTTGTACGGCGCAAAAATTGGTCTGGAACGAGTCTTACCGGGTGCAATGCGGACGGGACTGCTGGGGCAATCGATCGTGGGGATCTGCTCGCAAGCCAGTCATTATTCCAACCAAACCGTAGCGGGTTGGCTGGGGATCGGTACGAGTAATCTGCTTGAGATTCCAACGGACGAGGATCTCGCCATGCGTGTGGATCTTTTGGACGCCAAGCTTGAAGAACTATACCAAGCGGGAACCAAGGTGGCATACGTTTGTGCCACCTTTGGAACCACCGACGGTTTTGGAATCGATGACATCGAAGCGATTCGTGAAATCATCGATGCGAAAAGCAAAAAGTATTCTGTACCTGCACCTCAGTTGCATGCTGATGCCGCAGTCGGCTGGGCACTCTCGATGCTTACCGATTACGATCTAACGAAGAACCCGCTGCAAATGGAAGAGCAGCTCTTGGGGCTGGTTCGTCGAGCTCAAGTCAAGAACAAAGGCTTGCGCTTCGCAGATAGTGTGACTATTGACTTTCATAAAATGGGTCGCGGTCATTACCCCTCCAGCGCCTTTATTGTCAACCGTCGAGAAGACTTAAAGTACTTGGCGCGAACGGTGTCCGATACTCCGTACTTCTCGGATGCAGACGCTAGTCGTGATCCGGCTCTGTTCACTCTCGAATGCTCGCGGCCCGGTCTTGGACCATACAGTGTGATCGCGTCGTTGAATGGTATTGGACTGACCGGTTGGCAAATGCTGCTTGCTCGATCCCTCGAGCTTGCGCAACGATTGAAAGACAAACTGGCAGCTCTAGAGCACTGCAAAGTTCTCAACGCGGGGACTTGCGGGGCTACGGTGAATTGGTGGGTTTTACCCAAGGGCCGGAACGCCGAAGACATCTACCAACGCTTGGTTCGGAACGAACTTACCCAAGAGCAATGGGCGCGCTATCGACCAGAAATACGCCAACTGTTCGATAAACGTCTCAAGATGATGGATCCGGCCATCGACGCGCGACTAGGCTTTACAACCAGCTATGGCTATTGCCCAAACGGTTATGATATCCCTGCTTGGAAAGCTGTCTTCTTCAATCCAAAAACCACGGAAGCGATGGTGGATCGAATCGCAGATAGCATCGCGGAACTGTAATGATCGATTTTTGGTGCGAAGCGCCAACAGCCGCCTATTTGAAATGCAGCCCCCTTTTTGTCGTCCCTTCAGGACTTTCTTTATTGCGTTGCCGAGGACCATGGGCTCTCGCCCATGGCTACCACCTGTCGCCACTATCGAGGCTTCTCGATCCATAGCGATTGTCCTCGCCGCGATTTTTCGTATTCGTACTCGCCCTCAACACCAGCCGATCTAGTGCTAGAACTGCGTGTTTCGAGTACGAGCACGAGTACCATTTCATTGAGTAGGCCAAACTCCGAAAATTCAAAACTCCGCGCCCACGGCTCAGGAGCATTCTTCTTAGGCTGGAGCCTAGAACTGGAACGGTTTAGGCTTTGCGAATCTCGATCGTACGAGGTTGCGGTTTGGCTTGCTTGGGGAGCAAGATGTGGAGCACTCCGTTGTCAAAACTTGCTTCAATCTTGTCGACATCCAAAAGTTTCGGAAGACGGATCGAACGCATGAAGGTTCCGGTTGAACATTCGTTGCGATGAATATGCGAGGCTTCTGAGACGGGCCTGCTGGCTCGACTACCCGTGACAACCAATCGTTCTTCTTGCATCTCCAGCTTTACATCTTCACTTTTGACGCCAGGCAAATCCAAATACAAACTGTACGAATCTTCGGCTTCGAAGATATCCAGGGCGGGTGTGTAGGCGAAGCTAGTGTTCGGCTTTTCGCAGCCCTCTCCCTGGCTTTCGCCCTTGTTGAACACTTGGTCGACAATCGTCTCCATGTCGGTCGCGAAGTCTTGAAGAGCCGAAGGAAGCTGGTGAATTGGGAATCGAAAATGGACCATCTTTGTGTTTTCCTTGTACAAAACGGAGAAACGAACTGTGCAAGGTACTGTCAAACTGACAGAACAGAAAAACTTGCTACCTGGATGAAAAGCAAGAAGCGTGCCAATTCAATTTATGTTGACTTGGGTTATGATCCATATCTTTCAACCAATCCAGACGCTTTGACAATCTCCCTCCCCTTTTGAAGCTCGGTAATCCTTTGAACTCTCCCGCGAAAGATCGACTCTACATCCGTATCATCTACCTTTCCATTTTGACAGCATGCTTGGCCATGGTTGGAACCCTTTACGATATTTCGTGGTCAAAAGCCATTGTCGTGATCGGATTGTTTGCAGCGGCCCTCGCCTTCGCCATGCATTCGACCATGAGGACGTTTGGGTTCGCAGCCTGGGTTGTCGTTGTGGTGGTTGCGGCCCTTTTGTACCCTGCGTCCTTCTTACAGTTAGGGCCGATCAAAGGGGTCGATTCATTAACCTACTTGATCCAAATCGCCATGTTTGGCATGGGGGCAACATTGACCCACGCCGATTTTTTGCGAGTTCTAAAAATGCCCAAAGGAGTTGTATTGGGGTTCGCGTTGCAGTTCTCCGTGATGCCTCTATTGGGGTGGAGTATTGCGACAGTTCTTCGTCTGCCACCTGAAATCGCCGTCGGAGTTATTCTTGTGGGCTGTTGTCCTGGCGGAGTCTCCTCGAACGTTATTACTTACTTGGCCAAAGGAAACGTTGCATTATCGGTAACGATGACTGCGTGCACCACTTTGGCGTCCCCCATCATGACCACCTCGCTGATGTATTTGCTTGCAGGCCGATCCATCCCGATCGATTATTTTGAAATGTTTCGAAACATTTGCTTGACGGTTTTTGCGCCCGTGATTGCAGGCCTGATTTTCAATTCGTTGATGAACCGATGGAAGTTGGGCGGAGCGGCGATGGATCGGTACCTTGCCGTAGTTGCCATGATCGCAATCTGCCTGATATGCGGAATCATCGCAGCCAATTCCTCGAACGACATCAAGCAAGTCGGCCCCATTCTGCTGACCGCCGTTCTGCTCCACAACTTGCTTGGGTACTTGTTGGGTTACGGAGGTGCAAAAATGTTTGGTATGAACGAAGCTGACTCACGTACCGTCGCGATCGAAGTCGGGCTTCAGAACGGAGGCATGGCTGCAATGCTCGCCACCAAAGTACTAAAGCTATCTTCCGCCGCGATCGCACCTGCTATCTTTGCACCGGTCATGAACGTCACTGGTTCACTTCTCGCCGCTTGGTGGGGGCGAAGCCATTCAGATGCTAAACCACTTCTTTGACTTCGAAGCCTGCTCGATAGGTTTTGGTTAAGAGGCGATTGGCTGATTCGACACCGCTTATTTTGAGCGAAGAAGCATCCCACCCCAAGGCTTGACCAGGGAACCTAGCCGCAACGTTTCCAAGTTGGACGGCTTCTG
>JBIKLJ010000310.1:0-5080 GCA_044359895.1 Pirellula sp. | reverse complement strand
CGGTTACAGACGCTAGACCTTGCATGCTGTAAACCAAAGTGGTCACGGGGGACAGCAGCGATCCGGCGCCATCGGGATCAGGGTCCGTTTTTGTCAGTACCCGGCCAAGATTGTCATACGTCATGCTTGTGACACCGGCGGTCGCATTCGTAGTGGTCAAAACCCAGTTGACAGCATTGTAGGTTTGCGAGGTTTCCGGGCGGGTCAGCGGACCTGCTCCGTCGGGATCCGGGTCGGTTTGTTTCAGCAACCTTTGGGCATTGTCAAATGTGAACGAGGTAGTTCGATTGAGCGGATCGGTAACACTGGTGCGATCTCCGCGAACGTTGTATCCAAACTGGGTAACCGGCGATGCCAAAGGTCCCGCTGCGTCTGGATCTGGATCGGTCGTCCTGATCAACCAGCTTCGATTGTTGTATTTCAAAGTGGTGATACGACCAAAGCCGCGATCAACTCGTGTCTTGCGCCCCATATTGTCGTATGAATGGGCAATGATCGAGCGAAATTGGGAACCGGTACCGTCCGGATCTGGCAACGTTTCGGTTGCGAGCAGACCACGACTATTATACGTGTAATTGGTTACATTCCCTCGGCCGTCGATATCGCCTGTTTTTTCACTAGCTACGTTGTAAGTGACGGAAGCGGTTGCATAGACGATAGGGGAACCACTGAACGGAACGCTCTGCATCGTTTTCGATACGATTCGATTTGCGGCATCATAAGTCTGAACAATGCGATCGGCGTAAGCACCAGCGCGCACAATCGTTGTCAATCGACCTGCATTGTCGTAAGCCCACTGTTCGACAAGATTTGAATTGGTTGAATCCCCGCGAGCTACGAGCCTGTTATCCGCGTCGAAGGTGAAGCTCAACGTGCCTTGGTAGTTCGCTCCAGGATCGCTTTCCCCAGTCGCGTTTCCATTCACATCGTAACCACGCGTGTCGACCGCACGAGTTAAGGGGCCTGCACCATCTGGGTCGGGACTAGTAATCGACGCCAACCAGCCGCGATTATTGTATGTGAAGTCAGTCGGATTCCCAAGCGCATCGGTATGTTTAGAAACTCGCGACATGGCATCGTAAACGAACTGAGTCTGCGCACCGATTCGATTCGTTTGGGATGTCAATCGTCCTAATGCATCATAAACATTGGTAATTGTTTTCCCAAGCTCGTCCACAGACGTAAGTTGCTGATCTGCAGCGTTGTAAGTCATTGCTTTTGTCGATGCATCTGGATTAGTCACGGTGATTAACCGCCCCATTGCATCATAGGCCAATACTGCAACCGAAGCGACCAATGGACCGGAACCGTCCGGGTCAGGGGTGGTAACGCTGGTCGTTAGCCCGCGCGCGTTGACAGCGTAGGTCGTGACAAAGCCGCCACCATCTGTCTGAGTCAGCACGTTACCACTGGAGTTGTACGTCATTGAAGTCGTCCTACCAACTGGATCGACCATGCTGAGTAACCGATGCAAGGTTGCCGAATAGGTCATTTGCCTAACGCCTCCGTCAGGTGCAATCACGTGAGTAAGATCGCTAGAGGCGTTGTAGCCCATCATTGTAACGGAAGCGGACAGAGGCCCCGTTCCATCCGGATCGGGTTCGTTGGCAACAACCGGCTGGCCGTCTGTATTGCGTAATACCGATCGAATAAAGCCGAGTCCGGTAATCGACTCTGTTATTGCACCGAATCGATCGGTCCGGAACTTCCACGGGTTGCCACGCTGATCGGTAACCGTTGCTTGCGCGTCAACAGGCTTCGTGATCACCACGCCCGTAGTCGCAGTCGGTAAGCCGATGGTTTCGCTAGGTATTACCTGCCACGTAGAACTGTCTGCATAGGTGACGGTTCGCAAACGAGCGTCGTTGGTATTAAAGGTAAAGGAGAGCGTTTGCGATAGTGGGTTGGTCCTGGAGCTAATGTTTTGAGTTCCGTAAGCGAACGCAACGGACGGAGCGACCAATGCGCCCGCCCCATCAGGATCGGTTAAGGTATAACCTGACAAGCTGTTCGATGAGTAGGCTAAGGTTGTCGTGCGGCCCGAATAATGAGCGATGCTGGTGACTTTGCTGCCGTTGTAGTTGAAGCTGGTGACTCGATTGAAGGGATCCGTGATCGATGCCAATTCCGAGGCAATGCTGTCACCGGTCTTGTCCGCGTAGGAATAAGCAACAGAGTTGTTATTGGCGTCGACCATCGACACCAAAAGCCCCAACGTAGAGAAGTTTGAGACAACGCCCATCTTGCTTGTCAAGGCAAACGTTCCATTGACCGCTTTGACGAGTGTGCTGTTGGATGTGTCGCCAGCGGCTGCGGTGTAAACGGAACCTGACTTGGGATACCACAACGTGTCCCCATTCCCTTTGACGAGCAATGCACCCGACGCACTATCGAACAGCCGGTCGAGTCCATCTAGGCTCCAGCCCGCCCCGAACTCGGAACTCGTTCGATTGACAATAGCTTGCTTGCCAGTGAACGCTTGAGTTGCATTGACACCAGCTACCGTGGTGGTTACCTCAAGCGAATAATCGTACATGCCAGTGGCCAACGATGACCCGTCCGCTTGCAATGCAAATCGCATCGCTTGTCCGCTGACTAAACCCGATGTGGAGTAACTGTAGCTCGTTCCTGCAACTCCATTGAAGACCAATCGCGCAGTGATCGAAGTGGGAACGGCTGTTCCCGGGGATAACTGAGTCGCAACGGCAATGATAGGTTTAGTCAGTGAGTTGGATCGGTAGATAAGCGTTTGGTCAGGAGTTACCGATTCGGACAATTGCAAGCCACCGTTATTGGCGATAGAGCCAGGAGTGTCGAGGGACGTCGAGGTTGGGAGATTGCTTGAGAAGTCGCCCTCTCCTCCGCCTCCTTGCCCTGAGAGAGAAGGGAGTAACGACGTATTAGCCTCGATCGTATTGACAAGTACGTTGGAGTCACGATTTTGATTGGCGAGTAGGCGAACGCCAACCGCAATGGAGACTCGAGACATGTTGCTATCGAGCGATCCATCGCTGACCTTGTAAGTAAATGTATCCACGCCAGTGAAGCCAGCATTGGGTCGATAGGTAAACGTACCATTCGTGTTGAACGCGATCAAAGTACCATTGAGCGGACTGGTGACGACGCTTGTTAGAAGGGAACTGCCATCGATGTCAAGATCGTTAGCAAGCAAGTAGGCGGGATTGGAAGAAGTGGTTACGACCAAATCTGTATAAGCCGGAGTGAAGTACCCGGCATCATCGCGAGCGATCGGGTTTGCAGCCATCATGGCTCGAAACTCAAGCGATTCGTGAATCAAATGACGAAAACTGCTTTGTGCTTTGTGCTTTGTGCGGAGAGCGGAGAGCGGAGAAGAGTTTCATGATTTGGACTCCTTTACTCGAGCGAAAAGCCAGAGCCATGAAAAGGGACTACAAAAACCTTTAGATCACGTATGAACTGGATTGTGGCGTCGGTGCAGAGGGCAGATCGTTAATGCAAATCAATCTTCCGCAGAGGCGTCGCAAAGCGAACGAACACACCAATAGACAAAGTCGAATTTAATTTGTCAATCAAGTTTTACAAAAAACTTTTTTTAGATTTCGAATCATGGAACCCAGAACTTGCGACTTCGGAATAGGAGATGTCCAAGGGATGGAATGACTTTTGCGTTCATCTATTCGAATGCTGTGCTCTACGTCGGTGCATTTCCGTGTTACGAAGTGGCGGTTTGGCAGTGAACCTCTCGCTCCAATTGGACGAGCCAACCAGGGATGGTACAGTCCGGACCACTACGCTTTACAGACTCCATTGAGCTCGAGCCCGATGTAGTCTACACATTGGGACTGCTTCCGTTTGGTTCGATTGATAAGTGGTTGGTAGTCTCTGCATAGGCTCGCACACCTGCTACTTGGGCGGGATGCCAAAGCCACGATGCTGGTAATTCATCAGGCCCCCACGTGGGATCCTCCTCGCGTTCGCGACTTTCAAAGGATCTGCGTCAAGACTTGGCTTATTCGCGAACATTGAGCTCCAGTTTCCAATGCTGATCATTGCGTGTGCTTTTGCACCACAGCTCAAACACCCCTAGCTCGGTGATTCGACTTTCAAAACGCACCGGGATGATTTGCTCTCCCTCTGCGGTTGTTAGCGAAACCTCCATGGGCGAGCTCTCGGTCAATTCTTCCTCATCCCATGACCTCAAGAAGGTACCAGGGCGATCTTGCTTTCGGATCGTGCTGGAAAAGAAACGGAACTTCGCCTTTTGGCCGACCTTCAGCCCGACTTCGCGACTTGCTACATCGATTTGAGTTCCTTCTTCCATTCCTTGTGGTACGACGCATAATGCTTGCAAGGGACGAGGCAATCCGGGAATCGCTGGGCCAGAGCTTTCGATTCCGATGTAATAGCTTCGAGCGGTTCCGCCACGAATCCGAATTCCACCATGTAGCTTCGCCCATTGGTAGTATGCGGCGCCACACGCAACCGCTTGATCCAAGTCCTCGACGCCGCCTAACACAGTTGGGCCGGTACCTTGAGCAGTCCAGGAGGCAAGCGATTGAAGCAAGCGTTCTCGAAACGCTATAGCATTGAAAACACCACCATTGAACAGCAAATGAGTGAGTTTCAAATCGGTTTGTTCCGCATGCTTTAAATGGTCCGCCAAGAAAGAAGCTACATGCCGAGTCACCGCAGTGTCAGACTCGAACGGAAGTCCGATTTCTTGAAACCCGCTTTCGTTGTCACGGACCGGCCGTTCATCAGGCTGCACAAGAGGAAAAAAACCATCGACTAGCGTTTCTTGGACCAGCGTTTTCGGAAGCTCCAAGGTGACGGTCCCCCCAATCAGTTTGCTTCCTCGTCCCAAGACCGTCAGCGGGTAAGAATCGGGAGCGGATTTTCCTTTCAGCAAGTTCTCCTTGGCTAGCCGGCACGAATGCCAAAGAGATATCGATTGCCAAGCATTTAGCTTGGTACCTTTGTTCGCAAACAAACCAGCCGCAACGTGCGCGAGCGTAAGATCCATGTTGTCGCCACCAATCAGCAAGTGATTGCCCACCGCTAGGCGGCTCATGTTCAGCTCGCCACCTTCGCTTTGGAC
>JBIKLJ010000309.1:0-5087 GCA_044359895.1 Pirellula sp. | reverse complement strand
CAAGGCAATCGTTGAGTATACGGGCTTGGACCGTCACCAAGTGGCGGCGCTTCTCAAAAATGAAGCCAAATACATCCCAATCGAGGCCCTTTCGCGACTTTGCGATTACCTGATTGAGCACGGTTATGCACGTGCAGAAGAATTGCCGGGCGCCCTCTTTGCGATCACTCCTGAGAACTTCTGGGAAATGCTGGCTCGGCGATCGCGATTGGAGATTTGCGTTGGCGTTCGGCGTCCACCCGATAATGAATCTGCGGACACCGCCTGGATCGTCGCTTCCGACAGTGTGCTGGCTGGTGAAGTGCTCAATGGCGTTTCCACGCTTGGCGGAACCGCGAAAGCGATCTCCGGCAAGAAAACAGTGGGCAAGGAAATGCCTCATATTGAGCATTTGCGGCAAACCCTTGTTTGGAGTCCTGGGACAATGAGTCCCGAACAGGTGCAAAGCCGTTCTCAAGGGGTTTACGACGACTTCTCCGAGATGGGTGGCGACAAAGCGATGGTCTGCATTGGTTCGGTCAAGAGCAATCCCACGGTGGAATTGGTGCTTGCGAACGCCTTTGGCTGTGATCCTTTTGTTTCGCAAGACGATGTGAAAACGGCCTCCGAACGCGCTTGCCCGTTCTTCTTGCGTTATCGTGAACATGATCCGCATCCCCCAGCCTGTTCCGCTGGAAAGCGACTCAGCAAAACTCAGAACGCCGATGAACCAGGTTTGTATTACGAACAAGCGGACGGGACCTGGGCCTTTGCGGGCGGTGCTACACGAGGCCGCGATGCCGCGTTAGTCTTTTACATCTTTCGAGAATCCTTGGGACGGCTCGAAATGGTGCTGAGTGGTTTCTCGGGGCGAGCTACCCGTTTGCTTGCAAGAACTCTGGCCTACCGTGCTGAAGACTTCTGGCCTCCCATTTTTCACGAGAACTATCTGCAAGTGGGAGCTTACTTGGTTCAATACGAGGCGTCGGAGGAATCCGAGGATACGCTGGATATCTTGTCGACCGACACGATGGCCAACGCGACGGTCATTCCACTGCCGACCGAAGCGATCTCCAAGCGGTTGGGTAAAGGCCTTCTTGGCGGATGATGAGTCAAATGAATCCGGATGTTGGCTCCATCGATCTTTCGGTGGAGCTTGGTCGATTGAAGCTCAAAAATCCGATTTTGGTAGCGTCGGGCACCTTTGGATATGCCAAAGAGATGGCCAGTGTTGTCCCGTTGAAAGAGCTGGGCGGCGTCTTACCAAAAACCATCACGCAGAATCCCCGCCCAGGCAACGCTCCTTGGCGAACGGTGGAAACCAGTGCTGGTTTGCTCAATGCCATCGGCCTTGATAACGACGGGATCGATTATTTTCTTGCCAATCATTGGCCCTATCTTCAAGCGACGGGTGCCGACATCATCGTTAGCATCGCGGGTAAATCGCACGAGGATTTTGTTTCCCTTGCCAACCGTCTCAATGAAGCGTCTGGTATCCATGCGGTGGAACTGAATATCTCGTGCCCCAACGTTTCGGGTGGTGTGGATTTCGGCACGGATCCACAACGTTGCTTCGACGTGGTCGCAAGCTGCAGAAAGGTGCTGTCCTGTCCGATCATCACCAAGCTCACGCCCAACGTGACTCGGATCGTCGACATTGCCAAAGCAGCTCAAGATGCCGGCACGGACGCGGTGACTTGCATCAACACTGTCTTGGGGATGGCGGTCGATTGGCGCAAGAAGAAACCAATGCTCGGCAATGTCGTCGGCGGTTTGAGCGGTCCTGCGATCAAGCCGATCGCGCTGCGATGTGTTTACCAAGTTGCGAGCCAACTGAGCGTGCCCGTTATCGGCGTGGGTGGCATCGCGAACCTCGATGACTGCATGGAGTTCCTGGTGGCGGGTGCTTCTGCCATCCAGATCGGAACCGCAAACTACTACGATCCACTCGCCAGTATCAAAATGATTCAAGGGTTACCCGATGCGGTCGCTTCGCTGGGTGCGACCTCGGTGAAACAAATTGTTGGAAGTCTCAAGACTTAAATTCGCTGGCAAGTACATCCCTATTCCTAATCAGAAATTGCAAAAGTCATGAGAGTATTAAGCGGGATTCAGCCAACAGGCCGATTTCACTGGGGCAACTATTTCGGCGCCATCAAACAATACATCGATCTGCAGGATGCTCACGATGGATATTATTTTATCGCCGATCTGCATGCGCTGACCACCATCCGTGAACCCGAGGTACTTCGAGGGTACGTTCGCGATGCCGCTTTGGATTTGTTGGCGCTGGGACTAAATCCCGAACGAGCAACCCTTTTCGTTCAGTCAGACATCCCTGAGGTTTCGCAATTGTGCTGGCTTCTGATGACCGGCGCACCCCTTGGTTTGCTCGAGCGATGCCATGCTTACAAAGATAAAACTGCCAAGGGGATGAAAGCCGATGTGGGCTTGTTCACCTATCCGATCCTGATGGCGGCTGACATTCTGGCCTATGATTCGAACTGGGTTCCCGTTGGAGAAGATCAAGTGCAGCATATCGAAGTCTGTCGCGATCTCGCTCGCAGCTTCAACGCGCATTACGGTGAAGTGTTCACAATGCCCGAAGCGAAGATTGTTCCCGGTGCCGCGAAAGTACCGGGGACCGACGGTGAGAAAATGAGCAAAAGCTACGACAATACATTAGCACTGTTTGGTGATCCTAAAGAGCTACGCAAGAAGATCATGCGGATCAGCACCGACTCACGCCCCATGGAAGATCCAAAAGACCCCGAATCAGACCATTTGTTTTTGCTGTATCGATTGTTCGCAAGCTCCGAACAAATCGAAGAAGTCAAAGCCATTTATCTACGAGGTGGATTCGGATACGGCGATATCAAAAAACGACTCGCAGATGCCGCCGACGCTTACCTTGAACCCGCAAGACAACGTCGAGCCGCGCTGGAAGGCAATCCGCAATTGGTGGATGACATTCTGAAAAAGGGAGCGGCCAAAGCACGCCAAGTTGCCGCCGCCGTTCTCGAACGAGCAGAAAGAGCGTGCGGGCTGAAAAGCAGTCTTCCGCAATCGCTCAAGAAATAGCCCGTGTAGGGGTATTCAATACGGTGAGGTTCGGTTCTGATGAGCGCCATGTCAACATGGGCTGGCGGTCAGCGATTCTTATCTCCAATCTGCAAAGAGTCATGCATGCATTTAGCTCGCGAATCAAGCTTGGACGTTTTGGATACGCATAGCGAGCCAGCGAGTGTGAGCGAACCTGAATCGAATTGGATTCATGATGCAAGGCTAGCTATTCGCGATGCACCGACGGACTATTTCGCAGTGAATGCGAAACGCTATTGGATTGATTTCCTTGTTTCGCTGGTCTGTGCTTACACATTTTCCACCTTCTTTCTTCTCGCCCCCTTGGGATCTTGGGTTCAGTGGGTGACCTTCCCCGTCTCCGTCTTTTGGCTGTACCGGTTGGGGTCTTTAGTCCACGAGGTTTGTCATCTCGGACAACACGAAATGCAAGCCTTTAAGGCAACTTGGAATCTGTTGGTTGGTGTAATGACCTTTACGCCTTCTCCTTTCTTTACGCGGCATCATCGCGACCATCATAGCCAACGTTTTTACGGAACCCTCGAAGATCCGGAATACGTCGCTAACGTGTTAGAAGGGGGCAATTGGCGAAGTGCATTGGGCTATGCATTCCATATCTGCGTGTTTCCAATCATGGTTTATCTGCGGTTTCTGCTAGTGCCGTTCACCTACCTGCATCCCAAGCTAAGAGAGACCGTGCTTGAGCGTGCTAGTGCCCTAACCATGAACTTCCAGTACCGTCGTAAGTTGAACGCTTACGACCGACGATCCATCGTGGTGATGGAGTGGATGTGCTTTATCCGAGCGGCACTGATCCCGATGACCATTTTGGTCGGAATCGCCCCATTGAGCCGAATTCCACTGTTGTATCTGCTTGGTTTATCAACCTTGGTCCTGAACCAAATGAGGCAGCTTGCGGATCATCATTTCGAGGGGGATGGGTCGCGGGTGGATGTGGAATCGCATGTGCTCGATTCCTGCAATTTCTCGGGCAATGACTTGCTGACACGCTTGTTTTTTCCGTTCTCCATTCGCTACCATGCGCTACACCATTTGTTTCCGTCGATGCCTTACCACAATCTTCAGGCTGCTCACTGTTATTTGCTTCAAATGTTGCCCGCCGTTTCGCCCTATCGGAAACTAGACCAGCCAGGTTGGTGGAGCGTTGCCCGCGTTACTCTCACCGGGCACCGAACTAGCGCATAGCTGAAACTACACGCATCTGGGCGTGCGTGTGAACGGCATCTCTCATTGAGGTGCGGGCAAATCTCGGACGCGAAACCGCATTAGGCCCACCACGTAAAAGCAGCCTCCAAGAAGAACCAACATCGAAACATATCCAAGGGGACCAACGCGATCGGCAATCCAAGGTGTCGTGCTTGCAATCGCATCACCCGCCTTGCTAGCGGGTACAGTCCATGACCATGCGCTCGACGGGTCGCGGTGGACTGTTTGAACGATCCAGTCCGGTTGGTAAGCCGCTAAGAAACTAAACGGCTTTAAAAATCCAAGCTTGGGAGTCGACTTAGCCAGGATGAAAAGCAACAACTGCAGAACATAGATTCCGATGGTAACCCCGATCGTTCGCCAACGATATTGATCGATTGCACTGACCATCGAACTCAGCCCCAGCATCAAGAATCCAAGTCCAAACAGGTTCATGGTCGGGACCACGTAGATACTGGCGGAAACCAATTCCGAAAGCGGGACCAAGCTGGGCGTCGACGCAGCCACCGGACTTGCAATCTCCCAATTTAAGATCGGGATCTTGAAACCAATCGAACTGGAAACAGGGGTGGAGTTGGTGTGGATTCCAAGATAGATCCCAACGAACACCAGTAAACAAAGCAACATCAATCCCGTGATCGTCACCAACGCGTGCGCCCCGAACACCTGTGCCCGGCTGATTGGTTGCGCTAGCATCATTTCCATGGTGCCGCGTCCCAGTTCGCCACTCACGACATCGGACCCTCGTGAAATGCTCCAAACAAGGATGCACAAGATCAGGACGGGCTCATCGAACGTGA
>JBIKLJ010000105.1:0-17458 GCA_044359895.1 Pirellula sp. | reverse complement strand
AATGCTGTGTCCCTTTGAGGTTTTGCTTTGAGGTTTTGAGGTTAAGATGGTGATGGCAAACTTACTCGCGAGGAGTTTCCGCAACCGGCCGTCTTCAAGGACATCGACAAGGATGGCGATGGCTTTGCAACGCGAGAAGAGATCCAGGCTTATTACGCTGGCCGCCGTAGCCAGGGAACGCCGAAGCCATGAGCTCTTTTGAGGTGATACAATGAGTCGAGCATTCGCGTTGTTGATGTTAAGCCTAGTGACGTCGTCAAGACTGTGGGCCGACTACGATCCACTGCTCACGGCCGATGTGAAAACTGAGCAAGTGGATTTGGGAGTTAAGGACGCGAAACGCTCGCGTGAGATTCCGATTCGTGTCTATTTGCCTGCGGACAAGAAGGCCGCGCCAGTAGTCTTCTTCAGTCATGGACTCGGCGGCAACCGCGAAGGCTCGGCGTTTCTTGGCCAGCACTGGGCTAAGCGCGGATATGCGGCCGTGTTTCTACAACATCCGGGAAGCGATGACAGCGTATGGAAAGACCTGCCAGTCGCTCAGCGCATGGCGGCGTTGAAGAAAGCGGCTGGGATAAAGGATTTCATGTTGCGAGTACAAGATGTACCAGTGGTTCTGGATCAACTTGAAGTTTGGAACAAGGACACCACACACGCTTTTGCGGGACGGTTTGATCTGAACCGTGTCGGCATGTCGGGGCATTCGTTTGGAGCAGTGACGACGCAAGCGGTCAGCGGACAGGTGGCTCCACTGGGAAAGGGATTCACGGACAGCCGCATTCAAGCGGCAGTGATCATGAGCCCCAGCGGTCCGGCGAACGGCAACACGAAACGGGCGTTCGGCAGCGTGAAGATTCCCTGGATGCTGCTGACGGGCACGAAAGACTCCAATCCGATTAACGGAGCCGATGCGAAGACTCGGCTCACCGTCTTCCCCGACCTCTCGCCGGGCTCGAAGTATCAGCTGGTGCTCGACAATGCCGAACACTCGGCTTTCGGCGATCGCGCTTTGCCCGGTGAGACCGAGCGCCGGAACCCGAATCATCACCGCGCGATGCTTGCAGTCACGACCGCCTTCTGGGACGCCTATCTCGGCCAAGATAAAGAGGCTCAACAATGGCTCGATAGCGACGCGGTGCGAAGCGTTCTCGAAAAGGACGACCAGTGGCAAAAAAAATGAAACGATCACACTGCAAATTGCCAAAATCAGCACTGAAGCAGGAACCCAAGCCATGAGAGCTCTACGTCGTGCAAGTGCAGTCATTGGCATCGTTCTTGTTGCCCTTTTTGTTTCATTTGTTGTCGCGCGAACGACACGCGCCCGAGCGGACGCGGCGTTCATCGCTGCGGCGAATTTGCAGACCGTGACGCTGATGGTGGACGGAATTGAACGGCGGGCGTTCGTTCATCTGACGCCAGCTTACGATGGCAAAGTGGCGTTGCCCGTGGTGCTGATGTTTCATGGCAATGGCGGCACGGCGGAATCTGTCGTTAAGGAAACCGGCTGGGTGGCGAAGTCAGATGCGGCGGGCTTCATCGTTGTCTTCCCCGAGGCGACGCGTCCCGACATGACGCAGCCGCCGAAGTTTAGCCGCAACAATCCCGCATGGAACGACGGCTCTGGACGCTTCCACGCAGGGGAGCGCAACATTGCCGACGTGGCATTCATCGCCGCGCTGCTTGACCAACTTGAGGCGAAGTTCATCGTGGACAAACGACGAGTGTTTGCGACCGGATTTTCCAACGGCGCTTCAATGGCTTTCCGTGTGGGACTTGAACTTTCGGATCGCATCGCCGCCATCGCACCCGTGTCCGGCGCTCTTTGGATTGCTGAACCGAAGATCGCGAGGCCGGTGTCGCTTCTTTACATCACGGGCACCGCAGACCCCATTAACCCGATGGAAGGAGGCCCTCCGAAGATGGCGTCCGGGGCCGGCTTCAATGGGGTACCTGAAAAAGCCAAACCACCCGTGAGAGAGATGATGCGAGCGTGGGTGAAGCTTCTTGGCTGCGAGCCGGAAGCGAAGCCAATTGCCAGCACTATCGAAGGCATCACGACAGTCGTCCACATGGGAGGACGCGATGGCGCGGAAGTCATCTTCACAACCATTGAAGGCCACGGACACATTTGGCCAGGCGGAAAAAGCCCCCTGCCAGCATTCATCCTTGGTAAGGCCACTAGCCGCCTCAAGGCCAACGATGCTATCTGGGATTTTTTCCAAGCCCATCCGAAACCGAACCCATGAAAAACTTATTGTGGGAATTTTTTCAGAAGCATCCACGATGATCGGACAAACAAACAAAGCAACAAGCTACGCTATAGTCAAGGGCCATGCATCAGAGGGCTGGAAAAGTAAAAATCGCAACATGACTCGGAAAATCCAAATGCAGCAACCATCACCACTCTTTTTCACCGTCATGCTGCTGGTGTCCATAGCATCACTTGGCGCTGCCGACGCACGGCAGTCGCTAGACAAGCCCAACATCCTGCTGATCTTCGCGGACGACTGGGGCTGGGGCGACATGAGTCTGCATAATAGCCCCTACCTGCGTACACCAAACCTCGACAAACTATTCGCCCAGGGAACGGAGTTCTACCAGTTCCATGTCAATTCGCCGGTATGCTCCCCCAGTCGCGCCGCCTTGTGCACCGGACAGTTTCCCGGCCGGAACAAGGTTTTTTGGATCTACGAAAACGTGCATAACAATCGCAAGTACGGTCTCAACGATTGGCTTGATCCAGAAGTCGTCATGTTGCCTAGATTGATGAAGAATGCTGGCTACGTAACAGGGCATTACGGCAAATGGCATCTCGGCGACCCTGTACATGCTCCGACTCTGGATAAGTACGGAATCGATGACGGTCGCTGCTGGAACGGCCCCCCGCCGGCTACCTGGGGACATGACGCCGTCTATCAACAAACAATGGATTTTATACGCAAACACAAGGATGTTCCCTTCTTCATGAACCTATGGACTCGTGAACCGCACACACCTCATTGGTTACATAACGAGACGCTGGAGCTTCCATGGATCAAGAAGCTTCCGGAAGACGAGCGAGTCTATGCGGCAGTTGCCTGGGAAGCGGACCAGTGGATTGGAAAAATAATGGACCTGCTCAAGGAGCTGGATTTAGAGAAGAACACCATCGTGGTGTTCAGCAGCGACAACGGCCCTGAGGAGACTGGTCAAGACACGGAAAAAAACCGGATCATGAATACCCGTAGTTTTCGGCAGCCGCGAATGGTTGACGGCAAGAGACAGCAGGTTTCGATCCCCATGAACGGTTACGGAACCTACTACAGCCGCGGAACGACGGGTGAGCAAAAGGGAAAGAAGCGGAGCCTTTTCGGTGGCGGTGTCCGAACTCCCTTCGCTATTCGTTGGCCGGGGCAGATCCCTGCTGGCCGGATCGACAAAAAATCGTTCATCTCGGCAGTTGACATGCTTCCCACCCTATGTGCGATTGTCGGAGCACCTTTGCCGGATGGTTACCACCCCGACGGAGAGAATGTTCTTGCGGCCCTGCTCGGAAAAGAATTCAAACGCAATAAGCCAATCCTCTGGGAGAACCACGTTACCAGTCACGGAGATACATGGCCGCAACTTGCCGTTGTCAAGGACCAATGGCGACTTGTCATGACGAAAGACAGCAGTCGCCTAGAGCTCTTCAACCTCTTCGACGATTGGGAAGAGCAAACAAACCTAGCTATCAACCACCCGGCGATCGTCAATGAACTCAAGAGTATCGCTCTCGATTACAACAAGTCTCTTCCCTCATTGCAAAGCTTCGATGAGCATCTATGTGCGCCAAAGGCCCCCAAACCATGAAACCGTCAACTCGAATACTAACATTGGCAATTGTCTCGCTATTCGTTGCGTCTTCCCCAGCACAATCACCAGGGGAGCGAATCGAGTCGCAATCGGGAAAAGCGTGGGTGACACCCGAGGTAAAAGCTCCACGAGTGTCCTTTCATACTTTTGATAGCGATGCCGCCAAGGGCAAAGTCAGTTACCACATCTACACGCCAGCAGCAAACGATCGCGAACCACAACGGCGATTCCCGGTTGTTTATTGGCTGCATGGATCTGGTGGTGGACTGGCTGGTCTTGCCAAAGTCGCAGCTCACTTTGATACTGCCATCGAAGCAGGTAAAACTCCGCCGTGTTTCGTCGTCCTCGTCAATGGATTGGCCGAAGGCATGTATGTCGATTGGAAAGACGGCTCGGCGCCGATGGAGACTATTATCGTGAAAGAGCTCGTACCGCATATCGATGCAACGTTTCGCACTATCGCAACACGTGAAGGCAGATTGCTCGATGGCTACAGCATGGGCGGTTATGGAGCCGCACGCTTAGGCTTCAAGTATCCCGATCTTTTTCGCGCGGTCTCCATCATGGGTGGTGGGCCGCTGCAAGCTGAACTGATCCAGGCACCACGTGCAGGTAGGCAACGAGCCGCAGAAGTCTTGAAGCAGGTCTATGGAGGCGATCAAGAGTATTTCAAGAACGTCAGTCCACGCCGAATCGCCGAGCAAAACGCCGAGGCGATTATCAAGGGCTCGCTCGTCCGCCAAGTTTGCGGCGATCGGGACGAAACCTTCGGCCCTAACCGAGACTTCCATGAACACCTGGATCGCCTCAAGATTCCCCATACTTGGACTGTGCTACCCGGAGTGGACCACAACCCGATGAGGACACTGGAAGCGGTCGGTGATTCCAACTGGACATTTTACCGTGCTGCATTTGGTCAGCCACCGGGAGTTGATACGGCCGCGTCCAATACGATCACCGCCAAGCCGAGCCCAGCAAAACCGGATACGATTATCAACCTGAAAGTAAAAGAGCAGGAGCGACGAGCAATCGTTGTCAATGGATCAGGCGACTCGAGCAAACGGCCAGCCGTGATCGTGCTTCATGGTGGCATGGGAAACGCGGTTCAGATGCGAGCCACGTCCGGGTTCGATAAAGTCGCGAAGGCCAACGGATTCATGGTTGTCTATGCCGAAGGGACCGACTTCGGTAGCGGTCGACACGCTTGGAACACGCGCTTTCTCTTGCGACGACAAGTGCAGGACGCGGATGACATAGCCTACTTCGATACGTTGATTGACACGTTAGTAAGCGAGCATGGGGCTGATCCAACACGCATCTACATGACCGGTGGTTCGAACGGGGGGATGATGACGTACGTGTACGCTGTGGCTCGCGCTGAACGACTGGCTGCAGTCGCACCCGTCGTGGCTTCGATGTTCACCTTTGATGATGTGCCATCGGTTCCGTTGCCGATCCTGATGATCAACGGAGCGAAGGACGAAGAGATCCCGATCGAAGGTGGTATGAGCCGAAACCCGTTGGTACGCCGTGCACAAGAAGCTCCGTACAAACCATTGAACGAAGTCGTAAAGTTTTGGGTCCGCGTCAACAAGTCCGAATCCACTCCGAAAATCGTGATTAGTGGAACCGCCACGACAAGCACCTATTCCATCGTATCCGGTGGCGGGAAAGCCGCAGTCACCGAGTACATCGTCGACTCAGAAGGGGCGCATGGTTGGCCTGGCTCACCGTCGCGGCGTGAAGGCGTCGTACCGATTGCGTCTTTCTCCGGGGCCGAGCGTGTGTGGCTTTTCTTGAAGGACAAGCAAAGGTAAGCAAAGGGTACTTGGATTTTTCAAATGAGCAAGGAATATGAGCTATATCACCATGTCTGCTATGTACCATTTCGGAGTCAACTGACTGGTAGTGGCCCTTTTCTTCAAACCACTCATCATAATCCATACCAAAAAAATCTCTTTTCGGAATGATACACACCTGAAATTGGCAGTGTGCAGTCGAATCCAAGCTACTTTCCCTAAGTTGTATTCGTGCCATTTTTAAAACGAGATGATCCCATGTCCACGACCGATGCGGAAATTCAAACCCTCCCGCCGATCTTTGATCGTGGGGGTTTTCTTTCGCGTTGCATGGGAAATCAAGCCCTTGCAGCAAAACTGGTCGGAGTTTTCTTGGGCACGCTCCCCAAGGAGAAGCATGCTTTAGAATCGGCAATCGCGACCATTGATTTAGACGAAGTAAGACGCATTGCGCATCGCGTTCAAGGAACAGCCAAAAACCTCTGCGCTGTTCCTTTGGCAGAAGCAGCATTTCTTGTCGAACATGCTGCTGAGCAGCGAGATGTCGCATCGTTGTATACACATCTTGAAACCCTGAAGAAACAGGCAGAGGCGATTCTAGGTGAATTGGCCTCGGGAGCAAAAATTTCGTGAATGCATCAGACTCATCCAACGCGAATGGATTGAACGTACTCATCGTCGATGACGATCCAATTGCGATTGAAATGCTCGATTATTTCCTTCAAGAAGCAGGGTACAACGTCGAACGCGCCGCCAATGGCAAACAAGCACTTGAGAAGATTCGAACTTTTTCGCCTCGCATCATTATCTCGGATGTCGAGATGCCCGAGATGAATGGAATCGAACTATGCCGCGCGGTTCGCGAACGCCAATCGACCCAATACACCTATTTCATTTTGTTGACCTGCCATTCCGACCTAAAAAGTGTCCTTTTGGGACTCGATTCAGGTGCGGATGACTACTTAAGCAAACCATTTCATCATGAAGAATTGCGACTCAGGCTTGAAGGTGGACGCCGCCTGTTAATGCTGGAAGGTCGCGATATGATGATCTTCTCGCTCGCGAAACTTGCCGAAAGTCGCGATTCCGATACGGGAACACACCTCGAGCGAATTCGTGAGTACTCTAAAGTTCTGGCGACCGAATTGATGAATTGGCCAAAATTCGAGAGCGTCGTGGACGCTCAATTCGTCGAGCTAATTTACTTGACGAGCCCCTTACATGACATCGGTAAAGTTGGGATCCCCGATAGTGTTTTGCTCAAGCCAGGAAAACTGACATCGGAAGAGTTCGAGATCATGAAAAGACATACGCTGATCGGCGGTGAAACCCTTTCTGCCTCGGCGAATGCGTACCCGGAAGCTGGATTCATCAAGATGGCATTGGACATCACTCTGAAACATCATGAACGTTGGGACGGGACCGGTTACCCATTCCAACTTCGAGGAGAACAAATCCCCTTGTGCGCACGTATCGTTGCCATCGCAGATGTTTATGATGCCTTAACCACCAAGCGGGTGTACAAAGATGCATACACCCACGAAGAAGCGGCAAGAATCATTTACGACAGTCGAGGCACCCACTTCGACCCCGATCTTGTCGATGCATTCGCCATGGTCGAGGAACAAATGCGCGCGATTCGCGCTCGCCTTGATGACACCCCATCCGTAATCCTACCCTCCCAACCCGAGAAAAAATCCTGCGAAACGGAGCTAATGGCCCCATTCTTCGCTCCTTCGTAGAGACAAAAAAACGGTAGTCAGCGACGATAGGCCCCTACAACTCACCAAATCGGTATTGTTGGAAGACACCCGATAACAACTCCCTAGGAATCGGATAAAGCATGTATTCTTAGCGGGGATGCGGGCGATAGAAAGTCTGACCGTCAAGCAGACAAAAATGGGTTTACCGATTCAAGGACGATTCGGATGTGGAATAGAACTTTTATTGCAGTGTGCGTAACATACTGCGTTGCAGCGTCGCAATTGCTGGCAGAAACCTTCGTGCCAGCCTTAGGGGCGCGATCCGCGGGACGTGCTGGGACGAACCTAGCCTTCGATGACAACGCATTCGTCTTCTCAGACAACCCAGCGGGATTGATCGGTGCGACCTATGGCTCGACCGACCAGTCGACATCCGTCATGGAAGGCACGATCGTGGGGCTGTTTCCAGACCTCAAATACTCGGACCCTCAGAACACGAATGTTAGTGCATCCAACGATCCATTCGGCCTGGGTGCATTCACTCTCGCGAAACGCTACAACGAAGATCTCGCTTTAGGATTCGGAGTTTACACACCGGCGGGTTTCGGGGCCCGTTGGGAACTTCAAGGTCCTCCAGGTCCACTCTCGGGCCCACAATTGTACAAATCCATCGGGATGCTTGTCCGCGTTCTCCCAGGGTTTTCTTATCAAGCGACCGAGCGACTTCGTGTCGGCGCCACGTTTGGAATCGCGCTCAGTCACATCGAGCTAGAGGGCCCACACTTCATTTCTTCGGCTCCATTGACCGGCGTACCAACTCGTATCGACCTTCAAGCGACCGGCGCAGCATTGAGCTGGTCGACCGGCCTTCAGTACAAGGTATCCGATTGCCTGAATGTTGCCGCACGCTATCAAAGCCAAAATCGGTTTCAAAGCAACGGCAACACGTCCATCGCGATTCCTGGTGTGGGAAGTTCCTACTACGACACAACTATGGATTTTGTATGGCCCCGTGTCGCGGGCGTTGGATTGAAGTACGAAATCAGCCCCTCGACGCGACTAGGTCTCGACGTCGATTGGCAGCAATGGTCCCATGCCATGAATTCGGTCGATCTCCATTTTTCGAATCCTGACAATCCAGTATTCTTAGCGATGGCAGGACCGAGCGTTGGGGACTCCTTACCACTTAAATGGAAGGACAACGTTGTGATCAAGACTGGGATCGAACGGGATATCGCCCCGAATAAGACCGTGAGATTAGGGTATGGCTACAACAGCGATGCAGTCCGGGCGTCGACGATGACCCCTTTCCTACCAACCATCTTATCGAATTACTTCACCGCAGGGTTTGGATGGCGACGCAGTAGCTGGGAGTACGACACAGCTTATCAATACTCTTACCGCCCAACCCTTCACACCAGCCAAAGCGATTTGGTGGGAGGCGACCAAACCGACAGCACTTACGATGTCCAAGCCCACTGGCTGTTCCTGGGCGTTACGAAGAAGTTTTAGACTTCTGGTTCTCGTTTGCAGGACCTCGTCTAAGTGAACATACAATCCCGTTCAAATTCGTCGATACACAGAATCACATCAGCGGATATCTCAAGACCTGACGACCTCCAGGAAGACGATACTTTGATTCTCTTCGACCGAGACCTTAATCTCTTTAATATCAGATTGCTCTATAAATTCAGTCAGCCCCATCATTTCGAATCGATCACGGTAAATCAGGAACCAATCCATACACGCTTCCATGTAACCGATGTCGTACATGGTCGGTAGAAAGTTTGCGATCACTAGTTTTCCACCAGGTTGCAGCATGGAGAACAGGTGACCGGTCAACTTTTTCGCGGTTTTGGCGTTGAGATAGTCGTAGAGACCTGTCGAGTAAATCAGGTCGAACTTCCCGTAATCCATTCGCCCGGTGATCATTTTGCGGATGTCGGCCAAATAGGTACGAACTCCATAGCTTGAATAGCTTCGATCAACTTCCTTCAGGCTGTCTGCGTCCGCATCGAGAGCGATAAACTCTTTGAAGCGACGCCGTCGCACTGCAGAACTCATCGACGCCTCCCGTAGATGCCCGCACGCAATTGCAAGCGCGGTCGGCGATACGTGCGTTCGTGCAACCTCATCGAGACATTCCGCGATGAACTCGCGTCGCGACCGAACTCCTGCCGAAGCCGCGGCATTGATGGTGTATTGAAAGACACTCTGGCCCAACTCGCTAGCTTCCGGATTTTGCCAATTCTCTTCTTGGCCATAAATGAAATCCATCATCACTGCATCTCCCGCATAGCCGCGCGGTTTGGTGAATGCTCGGTGTGTGAACGGATCTTGGTGAACCAACGGAAGCAGTTTCGACTCACGAATCATCTTTACTCGGCGCTTCCATTCGTCTATCGGTAAATGATGTCGAAGTTTTCCGCACTCCGTAACTAGTCGACGAAGCACATCGCTTACAGCATCAGAAGAAGCGACTGCTGAGCTGAGTTCTTGTGCAATGGTCTCAACAAAATTCAGATGCGTATCAGGTAGCGTATCGTGCTTTTGATCAATCCTGTGAATGACCGGAGGGAGAACCCTTTCCAAGTGCTGTGAATTCTGGGATCCGATTGCTGACATTTTCCTGCCCCTCAATTTCGGTTTCTTACTTGGTTTCTTCCCACAAGGTCCAAAAGCATTTCAGTCATTGGTTCCGAGTGGGCGAAGGTCATCCGCAGCATGATGAGGAATCGCATTCGCGAAGTCAAAGTATTTTCAGTGCAAAAACGAGATCTTCGCTAGATCTTCGTGGGGCAAAGCCTGAATAATTAGAACAGCTACTACACCTTCGCAACATTCTTCCCTTTATTCACTGTTCCGAGTGGCATTGATGAGACGGATGAGCTATCCAACTGCGGGTCTCGTTCCTTGGTGCCTGACAATGTCCCGTAAGTTGATCGACAGTAATCCCCCGCCTAGCAAAACAACCATTTCCGCGGTGCGTTGGAACGGTAATGCATTCGGTGATTCAACGAGTAAGCTATGAACACGATAAAATCGGAAAAATCACCGAACTCAAATTTTTCTTCATCGATCCCGGTGGTGGAATGGATCGCTCGTAAGTCCAACGAATACGACCGGCTTCTTACCCTCCTTAGAATTGCCAGGGATTTAATCTCAAGCCTTCGTCTGCGTCACGACTCAGGCAATTTCGTTGCCGGAATTTCCGAAGCCTCCATTTTCATCTGTCTTCCAGAGGGGACGCCATACCTAGACACGCATCTCGCCAACGGGGATACACGAAGCGGTCGCAGCCTCAACGAGGAAGCTCCTCTTCTACTGGAACGCTCTGTTTACATGGCACCGGAGCTGTCAGGCGCTCTTCAAGCGCCTATCGAAGCTTCGACTGACCTTTATAGCATCGGGGTCTTCCTTTACCGCGCGATTTGCGGATGCAACCCTATTTCAGCAAACAGTGTAAGCGAATTACTGCTCGGCCAAATGACTCAATCGATCTCGAGCATGCGATGGGCCAGCTTTGCCGTGCCTCGATGCGTCGATGAATTTGTTTTGCGTCTTCTGAAACGCGACCCTCGAGACCGATATCGCAAAACAGAAGCCGCCCTTAACGATCTCGATAAAATCATTGAGTCGATCGAAAACAAAATCGACGAACCTATCATTTTGGGAAAAACCGACCGACGAGAACGCCTTACCGAAGCTTCGTTGGTTTGTCGCGAAGACTGGGTAGAGCGATTTACGCAATGGATCGCCGATCCGACACGCAGATCGAACCGCTTATTGATCCTCGGCAAATCCGGAATAGGCAAGACACGATTGATCGAGGAGTTTACCAAGACGGCTAGAGCCAATGGTGCGACGGTGTTCCGCACGAATGGAATCGACGGTGAACGCTCACGCCCCCTGGAAGCATTCCAATCAATCAGTCGGGACCTTGAGCACCTCTGCAAAATCGATCCGGTGCTGTCTCAGAACTTACTACAAGGACTCGCTGAGCATCGTGAAGGGATTCAGGCCCTTTTCCCTTGGCTTTTCGAAGGGCATGCAGAGCAGTCGGACGTTGGTCCAGCTGAGTTCGCGGGCATCCGATTCAAACGCGCCTTCAATGAATTGTTCGGATTGCTCAATAATCAGCCAAAACGCATAGTCATACTGATTGACAACCTAGACCGAATCGACCCTGCTTCGCGCGAACTCTTGGTCGGCTGGCTAAAAAATCGAACATCACAAAACACAGGTTCGTTGCTCGTGGTTGCGACAGGACTCTCCAGCAACGCGACGCAACTTCAAGACGATCTCGATCATACCGCGGTTCAGCTAGATTCTCTTCCTAGCGATGGGATCAAAGCAATTCTAAGATCGATGATCGGCGAATTCCCAGAGGAAGCAATCGATTTGGTTGCTGGAGCGAGTGCGGGCAACCCATCGCTCGCAATCTCCATGCTTCAGGGGATTATTGATTCCCAGGGAGTCGTCTTTCGAAACGGCGGTTGGGAACGAAATCCCCAGCAAGATCTCGTACTTCAAAGTCGAAGCCAATCCAGCGAGTCGGTAATCGAGCGAGTGCAAGGGATCCCCGATCAATTAGTTCGATTTTTAACCGCAGGTGCTGTCCTCGGAAAGAGCTTTCGCCTGCTAGATGTCCAGTCGTTAACCTCATTCGATATCCAAGAGACAATCAATTGCATCCAGACAGCCATACAACGGCAATTGCTATGGTCTAACAAAGATCATCAACTACTAGGATTCATTCATGATGACGTACGTCAGCACTTGCTCAATCGCCTCGACCCCAACGATCGGAAACGTCTCCATCTACGTGCAACAGAAATAGTAACACGAGACAATGACGATTATGTCTATGACTTGGCGTATCACTTCAATGCAGCAGGATGCCGCGAAAATGTAATTCGATATGCGATTCTCGCGGCAAGTCGCGCACGGAACCGATATGCCAATGAACAAGCAGTCGAGTATTATCGTTTGGCTTTATCTTGGGTACCAAAAGACGACCGCGACATGCATCGAAAGCTTTCCGAAAGCATCGGTGAAATTTTTCTTAGCACCGGTAAATACGATCTCGCTGACAGCTCATTTAAGGTCGCACGCTCTTTTGCAGATAGCAATTTAGACCAAGCGAGAATTTTAGGCAGGTTAGGGGATATCGAGTTCAAGCGAGGCCGAATGAGTGAGGCTGCGACACAATATGTTGGAGCTTTGAATTTGAGCGGAAAAAAAGAACCGCAATGGACCCTGGAAATGCTGATTCAGCTCATCCTGCAAGTGTTGATACAAACAAAAACTACATTCTTGGGATTGCCTCGCCATCGAAAGACATCAACTCCGATCGAGCGCCTGCGATGGACGCTCTATAGCCGTCTTGGTCATACCTATTGGTTTAGTCGAGGATCACTTTGGACAGTTTATGCACACCTTTGCTGCATGAATAATGCCGAACGTTTCCAAGACACGTCCGAACTCGCCAAAAGCTATTCGGAGCATGCACCTGTTTGTTCTCTCCTCCGCAGTTTTCGACGAGCGGAGCGATATTCTCAACGCTCGATCGCGATCCACACTGCTCAAAACAACACCTGGGGCCAAGGACAAACGTTGGCGTACGCGAGTGTCGTACCACTTGCAGAAGCGCGATTCACAAAGTGCATCGAGACCGCAACCAAAGGTATCGAATTGCTCGAACGCACAGGGGATGCGTGGGAGACGAACATGGCTCGCTACCAGCGGGCTGCTGCCCTCTATCGCTCCGGAAGATATCGCGAGGCCATCAACGATGCCAAACAAATCCACGATACTGGAGTCGCAATCGGGGACGCGCAGGCAGCGGGTATCAGCTTGGATGTTTGGGTGCGCTGCGCCCCCCACCAGGTCGCTTGTGAAATTGTAAAAAGGCAAGCTAGCATCGAGCGCACCGACGCCCAAAGCCATGCGCAAACCCAGCTTGCCTATGCGATTATCCAACTTCGAGAAAAGGAATTCAAAGAAGCGGAGAGGACGTTGCGCGAAGCCATTGCTCGCTGCAAAACTGCCGGGCACCTCAATACCTACATAAGCCCGTGTTACGCATGGTTGGCGACGGTACTTCGTGCAGCAGCAAGTTCGACACACAGATCCCAAGCACATCTCTTTGGGCGTCGAATCCGTCAAGCGAAGCGTGCTGCAACAAAGGCCCTTCGGATTGCAAGGTCCTACCCTGCTGATCTGCCACATGTTTTCCGCGAGTTAGCCATGATCGCTTCCTTGCGAGGACGCGTGTCCAAGGCAATCCAATTTTACCGAAAGAGCATCCGAATCGCCGAGCAGCTCAATTGCCCCATGCAAGCTTGGGAATCGCTGACCTTTCTAAAAAACTATCTCAGTGAACTCGACGATCCGACTTGGCAATTGACCAGCACGGAAATCGCTCGACTCAATCAACTCAATCTGTCGTGTGCGGAGTCGATTCGTTGCTACGAGGGAACCGTCGCCACCGCGGAGACCCTATCCTTGGCAGACCGTTTTGACAATCTGCTCGAGGATGGACGATGCATTGCGAGCTCCTTAGACCGAGAAGATATTTTCCATCAATGCTGCTTGGCAGCGCAGCATTTGCTACGCGTCCAGATCGCCATGATCTTGGAACCTGATAATGAATCTGGAAATTGGAATGTTCTGGAAGTACTTTCTTCTAATTCGATGGCGAACAAGTACGTTACTGAGTTCACGAATGAATCGGATTTTATGGATCATCTTGGCGAACGCGATATCACCTGTGTGTTTCCATGGCATATTCGTGAACAGTTTTCCGAGGGTTGTGTACTAACCACGCAAATTCGTGTTCGTGACTCCATCGCCGCGTACCTGCTGGTAGGACACATGGAATTGGACAACCTCTTTGGAAGCGAGGAACGTCAGGTCGCTGAGTTTATCGCAACCTTGACCAGTGCCGCTCTTGAAAATGCCGAAGGGTTTGAAAAGCTACACAAACTGAACACAACGCTCGAACAACGCGTCAAGGAACGCACCGCCGCAGCTGAGCTTCGTGCGACCCAATTGGTTGAAAGCAATCAAGCTCTCCAGAAAACCGAAGAACAACTTCGGCAGGCAATCGAGATAGCAAACGGCGCAAGCCAAGCGAAGAGTCGGTTTCTAGCGACGATGAGCCACGAGATTCGCACACCGTTAAACGGTATCATCGGAATGTCTCAATTGGCACTTGCCAACAGCCCCAATCTACAGCAATCCAACTACTTAAGTACCATCCATCGCTCGGGTACGTCTCTGATGCGTCTGCTGAACGACTTGCTCGACTTCTCAAAAATCGAAGCGGGACGAATGACGGTCGAAGCCATCGCATACTCTCCGATGGAGGTCTTGAACGATGTCATTGGACTTATGTCAATCGCTGCCTGGCAGAAACAAATTGAAGTCATCGCCTACGTGACTCCGGACCTTCCAGCCCGGATGATAGGCGACCCGATGCGATTGCGTCAAATCGTTTTGAACCTTATCGGAAACGCAATCAAGTTCACTTCGCGGGGGCATGTTGAAATTCGCATAGAATTACCGACGCATCTTGTAGGTCATTGGCAAATTCGTGTCATCGACACAGGAATCGGTATTCCCGAAGATAAACAAGCCTCGATCTTTCAACCATTTTCTCAAGCGGACAACAGCACAACACGACGCTTCGGTGGCACTGGACTCGGACTGGCAATCTCCTCGGAACTTGTTCATTTAATGAACGGGTCGATCGCTATTTCGAGCCGCGTCAACCACGGTAGCGAGTTCATGGTGACTCTGCCGCTCCACATCGATTCGACTACACTTGCCAGCCCCTCGACCGCACCCAATCGCTTTGCTGACGTGGCGATTCTGCTCGTAGAACCGTGCGACGGGGCGCGTCGATGCCTCGAACAAACCTTGACCGACTACGGAGCCACCGTCATCAGCTATGACTCCTGGCTCGACAAACCAGAAATCGACAGAGTCGATTGGAATTTAATCGACATGGTTATTGCTGCTGGTCCAGAAGCGGCCGCAATCATGGGTGCAGCGGACACGCGAGGAATCCCATGTTGGACTGCAACAAGTCCCAACAACGAAAATTCCGAGACCGAAAAGTCTCTCATGAAACCCGTGTACGGCTCCGAGCCAATCGAAAAGATCGCAAACAGCTTCCGCGATCGGACGGACCAAGAATCCGACAAGGCATCAGGGGAGGAACAATCCGCCTCAACTTGGATGGATTCTCCCGCTAAGCCCGAAATGCATATCCTGGTTGCAGAGGATGGTATCGTGAATCAGTGTGTCGTTGTCGGCCTACTGGAACTCCTCGGACACCGAACTACCGTCGCCAATGATGGCCGCGAAGCGATTGATTGGTTAGCGAAAGAGAAGTTTGATCTCTGCTTTATGGATCTCGATATGCCGGTCCTAGATGGTATCCAAGCCACCCTGCAAATCCGAAAAATGGGCTACTCGATTCCGATTTACGCCATGACGGCTCATCATGATCGGCAACACTCCGAACTTTGCCGCGAAGTAGGCATGAATGGCTTTTTGACCAAACCGGTCGATGCCGATACCATTGATTCATTATGCCAAGAGGTCGCCGCAAAGTTACTCAATGCTTAGGAAAAGAATTCAACTTACCAGATCCAGCTCCCGCCCTTTCCAAAAACGAAATTCGAGTAAAATCGCTGGCTTCTTAATCTGAATTTTCGACACAAGTCACAGAAGGCGACGCGACCAAAGGCATTCGAACGGCCGGTCTGGCAACAACCTGATTCGGATCAAGTCCGCCTTCGCGTTCCTTGACGAAACATGGCCTCAACGGGTAGGAGCAGCATCTTTGGATACACCAACACTTGAAGAAGACGAGAACAGAAAAAACCGATCGGAAAAGGAAAAGCGAAAAGTGATACCGTACGTGATGAGGATCTTTCTTGCGTTCCTCGCGACGTACTTGGCCGTTGCATATGGTTTCGTTCCGTTCTTGTGGAGCCTCTACGACCATCGTCATCCTGCCATTTCCGCTTCTCCCACGTTGACCGTAACCTCGGATGGACATCCAGGCGATCCTATCAATCTAGCTCTGATTGGAAGCGAAACCGACTTAAAACACGTCATGAAAGCGGCAGGTTGGTTTGAGGCCGATCCACTCAACATCAAAGACGATTTCAAGATTGCGGAAGGGACCGTACTGAAACGTCCTTACGATACAGCCCCAGTCAGCAATTTGTTTTTATACGGTCGCAAAGAAGATCTCGCATTTGAACAACCGGTCGGTAACGATCCAAGCAAAAGGCATCATGTCCGGTTCTGGAAATCAGAGCAGTTAGATACCAATGGTCAGTCCGCGTGGATGGGCGCCGGGACTTATGACGAGCGTGTGGGACTAAGTTACACCACAGGACAGATTACCCATCACGTGGCTGCCGATGTCGATCGAGAGCGAGACCATATCATCGAAACCCTTCAAGCATCCGGTGGTCTGGTCGATCAATCCGCTATCGAGAACTTTCAACCAAATCATGGGGGGCGCAATGGAGGAGGCGATCGCTGGGTCACCGATGGTCGGCTCATGTCTGCTACTCTCAGGAAAGAAACAAAATACCCATAGCATACCTCAAAGGGACACAGCATTTGTTTGGGTGGGTAGTTGCAATTTGAATTTGGATTCCTTTTTCTGGATCGATAATTCCTGTTTCGGTTCTTTCGACGGAGTCTCTCGGAGAATGCAAAAAGGTGTCAGGAACCGTTTTGTCTTTTCTTAGGCCTTCCGTGTGGGCGCAGGGTGCTTTCTAGACCAAGTCGATCCACAATCTTTCTCGACCATGATTCGTCTCCCATAGGGCATCCTCGATTGACGCTTCTTCGAATAGCGGTTAATTCTGCATCACTTTGCGGTTCATTGACATACTCGATCCAATTCGCTGTTCTACGCACTGGCCAGGCCGAAAGCATTTGTTTGTCTTTGGCCGTACCGATTGCCCAGCGCCAAAGGCTACTCCATCGCCATTCCTCCGCCTTGGACACTAAATTAGCTCGTAGCGCATTGCGTTCGACGTATCGGCACACGGTGATAAAGTGTAGATCGTCCTGAATCGGAAAAGATTT
>JBIKLJ010000308.1:0-5099 GCA_044359895.1 Pirellula sp. | reverse complement strand
GAGACTCGAAAGACCGGTTCCGACAAACCGGTAGCTGGTGGTTGCTGTGCCACTACAAAACTAGAGCTAAACGCAGAGGCTACTAAGGAGTAGAGAGCTGCCCGAAAAAAGTTGCGTCCAAATCGCGCCATCGAAAATGTACTCCGTTACTTCCTAGATTGCCTGCGCTGGATGTTTTGCCAGCATTGCGTCCTGCTTTGGCTCAGCGCTCATTCTGCTCACCGAACCGCCTACACTTCTTTATCGTTCGGACTGCCGTCAGCAAGTAAAAAAATACACTGCTGGCGTCACAACCCTACCCGGCTCGACGTGAAATCATGCTTTCCAGCTGCCCTTCCATGCCATCGGTCTGCCGTGCTTGCGGGATACCAAGTGTTTTAAAAAACAATACTTCAAAATCCTGTACCATCCGATTGGGGGCAAATCGACTTCGAGCATTAGGCAACGCATGCAATCCTTTAGCCCCAAAACGTTCTTGATCTACTGCAGCTTGTGCCATGGAATTTGCAAGGGATGATGGGTCATCTTGAGTGCACTGCCATTGAGTTGGTTGGTGGGATGCTGAGTGGGATGCTGTTGCATCGCTTGGTTCCCTGTGTCCATTTTCGACCAAGGTTACGATCTTGGTTCCCATCCGCTGAGCTTCAATAGCAGCAATGGAATACCCGGAGCGAGTCTCCTGCTGGATCAACACATCGGAAGCGCAAATCCAGCGTTCGGGAGCTTCATAACCTACAAAACGAAAATGATCGTGAAGTGCAAATTTGATGGCCAAGCGTTGCATCTGAGAAGCCTGCAACGAACTGCACGTCACCACGACGCAAAACTTTGGCAAATGCCACCTCAGATGGTTCGCAGCCTCAATCAACTGCAAAAGATTTTTAGTACCGCAGTCTTCCTGGGAATCAGCCTTACCAATCCAGCAAAAGAGGGGCGTTTTTTGCGGTATGCCTAAAAATTCGCAAGCCCACAATCGCTCCTTCCATCTTTCCAGCTGCGGCATTTCTAAGCCGATCTCGATGGTAGCGAGCTTGGATTCTGCCATTCCGTTGGCGAGACACACGTTGCGAACGGAATCGGAAACACAAACGAGACGGTCCAACAACCAATGGTAAGGGACGTTCGAATAGGGTGGTTTAAGGTTGTGTTTGTACTGGATTCGCTTGACCCCCAGCTTTCCAACCATGGCGATGGAGCCCCAGGTGCGGGCCTGGGAATCATTGGCCAACATGACTTGAACGCCTTGAACGACGCAGGCTCGGCGCAATCGCAACATTGCGGACGGGTTCATGGTCGGATCTGGCAATGGGCATGCAGAAAAACCATGCGTTTCGACTTGTTGAAAAAGCTGGCTCGTTTCGCCACAGACCCATAGAACGTGATGACCGCGACTGATGAGGCCGGTTCCGAGCGTCCAAAGGACTCTTTCGCTATCACCGAATTCGGTGGCGGAAGAAACCAAAGCAATTTTCAGGTTGGTTCGAGGCATGGGGAACGAGCTACCGGATCAAAATAGGATTAGCACCAAATGCTGGCGATCATAGAAAATTCGACAACCATCCGTCCATATCAAAAATGCTCGCCGTTACCAATCTATGCGGCATTTTGAACACCAAACCATAAATGGTTTAATAGCAATACCGCCGGCGTAATATCCGTTCGTGCATTGGATCGGATTTCGGCGCACTCGAACTCGTAGTATCTTCCGATATCTACCATCCGAGGAACGGTACAGATAAGCTCTTTCGCAGAGCAAGGCACGTTCTGAAAGCGTTGTAGATCGTTTACTCGTAGCACTTTTAGTACGCTGAGTAGCCAGATCGCAGCGTGTTCTTGTTTTGAACCCGAACCGTTGCAGGAGCGTTCGTGCAAATCGGACAGCACGAATATTACTAGGATGGGATGAACTGAGTATTCAAGAAGTAAAGTCTTACGTCGGTGTCGCTTCTACGCACCTTGATCTGTTTGATGCGAGATCGGGTGAAGTTCAGCGAGTCAAAAATGACACTGATTCGATCGAAAAACTTTGTCAAAGGTGTTGGTGAGGTCAGAGCTTGCCGTGGCCCCACAGAGCCTTGCCTACTTGGTCAGAAACAAATCAAAATCACCCGCAGCAGATCCTGCGGGTGATTGATTTGCCATTGAAAACTTAGCGACTATCGCCAGAGACTGGTTCTCCGTCGTCTTTCGATCCCATTTGCTGATAAGCGAGGTAGTCGATCGTTTCGGGGATGAACTGAACAGCTCCGTCACCAAACACGAAGTTCGCTCCACCAGCGTGATCGGACTTAAATCCTTGAGAAGTTTGCCAGTTGTTGAACGCATTGCAGTTGCCAGCGTTATCATCCACACCACGCTTGCCGCATGTGTTGAAGTTGATGCGGGCTGTGGTTCCAATCCACATCGAATTCCAATGGATCCATCCGCTACGAGTGTGGTCGCCACACGACGGCAGAATTTCACCCATGAAAATGGTGTTCGAAGTTCCATCGCTGACATCAGCAAGTCTCGCACCGTAACCAACACGAGAAAACGGTCCAGATATACCAGCTGCACCGTCATTGTTGCCGTGACCAGCCCAACCATTTTTGAATATATTTCCCCCTAGAACACCAGCAGCCCGCGTTGCATGGGAATTATTGGGATGTTGGTTGCACATGCCATTAAACGAGTCCATGTTCTGATTGCCCATACTAGGGGCGTAGTTGTAGAACTGCTGAGCTTGGTCCAATCGCTTCGAAGTTGTTCCATCGCTTGGGCAAATAAACAAATTCATTCGCGTACCGCCCGCACCCGCCATACCCAAACCTGTTCTAGGTGCTTGACCAGGAATAACCACTCCAACCGGTGTGTTCAACTGGTCTTCAACGTTGCGATTGAAGTCAATCTGACCATAGAGAGCGGTTTGTTCCATTTGGGGCAAAAGCTTAATCAGAGTCGACCCCTTAATGCGGTCGCCACCAGACCAATCTCCAGCCGGCGTGTTGTGAGGAAGCCTCCTATACGCGGATTCGTAATTCAACAATGCCAAGCCGAACTGCTTTAGATTGTTCGAGCACTGCATGCGTCGAGCTGCTTCCCGAGCAGCTTGAACGGCTGGCAACAACAAACCTACCAAAATACCAATGATTGCTATGACGACGAGCAGCTCAACTAGCGTGAAGCCACGCCTTTTCGACCTACGTTCCATAAATCACCCCGAAAAGAAAGAAAAGACCGAATGTACAGATAAATCACCTTATCGGTTGTTTGTATCAGTATCCCCCCCAAACCGCAACTTTTTTTCGACAAAATTTTCAACTTTTCCCAAAAAAGCAAGAAATGGGTGGCCTCGATCTACGGACCTCTTAACTGCTCAGAACCGCCAAACCACCTTTGGCTTGGCTAGGAAACGCTAGAATGCACTACATCTACCCACGGTTATTCAAGATATCGTCGGGAGCGTGAAGTGCCCGCGGGCGTGATGGATGCTGGGGAGTTGCTGCAAGCTTCATGAACAGTTGGGACAACTGTTCGACATTGTCGAGCAGTTGTCCCCAACTGCTCAGGAACGCCAAACCACCTTCGGCTTGGCCAAGAAACGTTAGAATGCACTACATCCATCCCAAGTTATTCAAGATATCGTCGCGAGTGTGAAGTGCCCGCGGGCGTAATCGATCGTGGGGAGTTGTTGCAAGCTCCATGAACAGTTGGGGACAACTGTTCGACATTGACTACTATGCCAGATCCAAGTCCACAACCTGTCGTATTTCATGCACTCGACCGCGAGGCGGGCGTAGAAATTTCAACTCGTAATTTGCCACATTGGTTTCAAGTCGATGCCGCGATCTTTGTTACCTTTCGGACGGCTGACTCTATCCCCAAGGAAGTCGTTCTGCGAATGATCGCAGAACTGCGCGAATGGTTGCTCCATCATGGACTACCTGTGGAGCTTGCCGAATTCGTCCTGAATACCCAAAAACCCAGATATGAAAGACTTCTTGCTCAAATCGATTTAAAGCAACAGCGTGAACTTAAGAAACGTTTCAACCAATTGTTCCATCGATCGCTTGACGAGTGCCATGGCAAATGTCTGCTAAAGTCTCCCAGATTGGCACAAATCTTGTCAGATGCCATTCGAGAATTCGATGACGTTCGCTACGACCTAGACAGTTTTGTTGTCATGCCGAATCACGTGCACGTTTTAGTACAGTTCCGACAAGGTTACGACTTGTCGACAGTCAGCCAAAGTTGGATGCGATACACGGCTCGACAGATCAACAAGGAGATCGGACGGACAGGAGTTCTGTGGCAGCCTGAAGCCTTTGATCACATCATTCGAAACCTAGAGCAGTTCGAGTACTTGCATCGCTACATTGCAGAGAACCCAAAGAAAGCAAATCTAAATGTTGGTGAATTCTTGTATTGGAAAAGAATGTAAACATTGTCGAGCAGTTGTTCTCAACTGCTCAGGAACGCCAAACCACCTTCGGCTTGGCTAGGAAACGCTAGAATGCACTATATCTACCCCAAGTTATTCGTGATTTCGTCGGGAGCGTGAAGTGCCCGCTAGCGTGATGGATGCTGGTGCGTTGTTGCAAGCTCCATGAACAGTTGTGGACAACTGTTCGACATTGTCGAGCAGTTGTCCCCAACTGCTCAGGAACGCCAAACCACCTTCGGCTTGGCTAGGAAACGTTAGAATACACTACATCCACCCCAAGTTATTCGAGATTTTGTCGGGAGCGTAGAGTGCCTGCGGGCGTGATGGATCGTGGGGCGTTGTTGCAAGCTCCATGAACAGTTGGGGACAACTGTTCGACATTGATTTAAACGACCGGGTCTGTGACCGGATCCGCTACCAGAAAACAATCTGCGGCTTAAAACATTCGCTCATGGACCGCTTGGTTTTGCTAACTGATTCTGTGCTTCCAGCTTGAGAGCCAATCTTTCTTGTTCATCAGCTCGGACGTCCCAGTCGGCAGTGTCGCGTGCGTGCTCGCGATAAATCTGCGACAAAAGACGATGAGTTTCTGCTTTGTTTTGGAAGTCTTTCAGTAGCTTCTCGGCCTCGAACTGCGATTCTCCTAACGACTTGTAACGGAAGAGCAATTCAGCAT
>JBIKLJ010000307.1:0-5108 GCA_044359895.1 Pirellula sp. | reverse complement strand
CGCTCGCCCAAGAAGTAACAACATCCCGGCCTTTGTTCTTGGGCAACCCATCAATGCTGAAACAGGAATTCATCACTGTTTAGCATAGCCCAGCAGATGTCTTCGAAACATGCTGCCAGATCAGATTTCGACTGACAAAACTCCATCGCAATCTTCAGCTCATTGTCGCTAGGGGATCGACTGTACGCGGCGAAGTACATCGCCTTGATGATTTCTTCCGCTGGTTTCCCTTCCGACATCAACTTGCGAAAGCGATTGTTGGGATTTTTGAGTCTTTCCGCAACAAACGGACCATTAAACAGCTCGATGGCCATTCCAAGATTGGTGTCCTCTGATCGCTCACAGGCGCATACTGTCGATCGCTCTGGTTGCCCGAAGACCTTGAGAAAACCCACTTTTACCACATCGGGTGCGGGTAAATGCGTCGCTTTGGTCGAGGCCGGCAAACCGGCAAACGGCTGTTCCACATCCAACGTTTGGTTGATTGCATCCATCAGCTGTTCGGCGCTGAGCATTCTGGGCGCCTGATGCGAAAAATAGAGCTGGTCTTCTGCGTTGGAGGACAAGGCTTCGCTGGAGCATTGATAGGTATTGCTATTGAGAATCACTCGCAGAAGATGCTTTCGATCGAATTGATGATTGGCAAAGTCTTCTGCCAAGGCTACCAATAGAGGCTCGTTGGACGGAGGATTGGAATCACGGAAGTCATCCACGGGATCGACGATTCCACGTGCAAAGAGCTGACTCCAAATTCGATTGGCCTCTATCTTTGCAAAGTAGGGGTTGGTTGGGGCCACCAGCCATTGGACCAGCGATGTCCTGCGATCGCCTTGAGTCTCTGATTCAATGCTTCCGACAACAGGCAGCCAAGGCTTCATCTGCTTGAGCGTACGCGGCTGAGTTACCTCGCCGGAGCTAGCTGCCCAAACAAACATTTCACCTGGACGCTGCGTCGTTTTACGTTGCAAACGATTAAAGAATGCCCCAAGCCCATAATAATTGTCCTGAGTCCAACGTTCAAAGGGATGGTTGTGGCACTTAGCACACTGAAGCCGTGCACCCAAGAATACCTGGGAAACGGTTTCAACGCATTCGTTCATGTCGGTTGCCGAACGATAAAAGTTGGCCGGCGGATTTTCCAGTGTGCTACCGGAGCCAGCAATCAATTCGCTCGCAAAACGATCGTAGGGCATGTTGGATCGCATCGCATTCTCGATCCAGCGGTAGAACTTGAAAACGCCCTCGTTTCCGATCGACTTGCTAGTCAATTTCAGCAAGTCTCCCCACTTCAAGGCCCAGAATTTTGCGTACTCGTCTCGCTCCAGAAGTCGATCGATCAAACGAGCCCGTTTATCACTGGACGTATCCGCAAGAAATTCCATGGACTCTTGCGAAGTAGGCAACAAGCCAATGACATCCAAGCTTACGCGTCGAATGAACGTAGCATCGTCGCATACAGAACCTGGCAAGAATTGCAGTTGCTTAAGCTTCTGATTGACCAAAACATCAACGTAATTCGCCGACGCAGGCTCCACCCATTGGAATCCTGGAACATCATCGATAAACATCAACGGTATGGACTCGATATGCTCGAGATATCGCACCAAGATCACAGTCTCACCACGCTTCAAGGGCGTGACAAGACCTTGTTTGTTCACAGTTGCCACTTCTGTATTGGAACTCTCGTAGGCAACCACCTCGGTCACATCCCGTTTTTTACCATCGGTGAATTGGGCGGTAGCTGCCAATTGTTGTGGCCCATCACGACGCTGGAGCATTCTCTTCTGAGCCGGGAATACTTCTAGCTTGTTGCATCGAGACTCGTCCGCCGAGTTCCCTTTGGCCCCTTGTGCAATCCAATCACGAAGCACTTTGTACGCAACATCTTGCTTTTTTAACTGTTTCCCACCCGCGTGTGAGACTTTCATCAGCGGCTTTTCGATCAGCAAGCTACGCTCGGGATCCAACACATTGACTCTCCGACCGAAATCCTCGTGAATCATGGTCAGCTCGTCGAGCTCCTTATCAAAGGCTCGAAGCGACAATCGGAAGCCTCCTTTGCCACTTGGCGAGCCATGGCAGGCACCGGAATTGCAACCTTGTTTCGAGAGAGCAACCAGTACGTCATTCTCAAAGGTAATCGGTCGTAAGTATTCGAACTGTTTTACCTTTGCCGGTACAGAAAGCTTAAGATCTGCGATCTGCAGAATGAGTTCCGTTTCACCGTTCCCCTTGGGAGAAACAATACCCTTTTCGACTTGAACCACACCTGGGTTCGCGGAAACAATGTTGACTGCATTCGACCAGTCCTTCAAGTTACCGAGCGAATCATAACCGGTGACAACCAACTGCTGTTTGGAATTGCCCCCCTCCAAATCAATCGTGGGTGGGTACACTTCCAGGCGTTGTGGAACATCGATCCAAGAGATGGGGATGGAGACTGTTTCGCATCGGACTCGATCAGGAAGATCCGTGTAGGCAAACACAGTGATTGCAGCCGGTTCTTGACCAGCCACACGTTTGACTGAGACAGTGAAAATGTCTTTGTCCGCGGTCGAGCTCAGAGTCCAGCCATTTGGCAGCAAGCTTCCGTCGACCACGACAGCCGCTTTGAAGTCATCTTTGAGACGTTTCAAGGGAATTGATACAAGGTGAGTATCTGAAGCTCGATTCCATTGCACCCCGACAGGTACTTCGAACCCAAAGAGCGGCGGGCTTGCGGCGTTCCCAGCCAACCCAAGAACTCCGCTGCTACTTCTGCTTGGCACTAAAACATGTGGTTCCAGAACTCGTGAAAGTGCTTCGTTGGCAAGCTCAACGCGAATCGCAGGATCGGAAACGGCTTCTGCACTCAGGCGGACAAGGTTCATTGCCTGAGCCGTCCAGCCCGGTTGGCAAACCATGAGACAACGATGCTCTTTTGCACCTGCTGGAACTCGTGGGTTGAGCAGCCGAATCGGAAGGTCGTTCGGAACGAGGTTCAATTGAATTTCACCTTCATAACCAAATCGATTCACCTGCAAATCGATCGCCCCACCCCCATGCATTTCTTCCAATGCGAAACGCTGCCGAGTGTTTGGATCTGGCTTAAGCTGTACGGTGAACGATCCTGCCCGCTCCGCCTGAATGTAGTAACCATACCCTGGCCCCCCACGTTGTAGCAGATCGTTGACAACCAGTCGGTATTCCCCATCTTCGGGAGGGGTGAAGTCAAACCCCCATTCGTCCATGGCTGAGACCGCGGTTTCGCTCAGCTTCCCACCGGCCGCGTTCAACAATTGCATTTGTAGCAAAGCTCCGCTTCCCAAACTTCGCGTTTGCGATGAAAAGCGAATCGGCTGCCCCTTGATGCACCGTATCCAATGGGTATCCACCTCGTTTGCGGCAGTGAGCTTTCCGCTCAGACCCATCGGAAGTTCCAAAACCTTCTTCTCAGTCGGTGATTCCAAGTACTGAGGGAACGAAGTTACCAGCAATTCGCCCCACGCAGAGGACGAACCCGCGTTGGCTCGAATGGACGTTGTGAAAGCAGTGCCTGTCCAACTGTCGGGGACGAGCACATCGGAACGAAGTTCGCTGGCTAGCTCAGGCCCCACAAACTCAACACTGGTGGGTTGCCCGCGCTGAACAGCCATTGGAAACAGGTGATCGAAAACAGGAAAGTCACCGACGCGCAAATGATACTCCGTCCCCGGACCATAATGGCTATCGCTCACTTCCACAAGATAATCGCCAGCTTCTTGAAACACATGCGAGAAATGAGGATCAGGACCGACCGACGAATCGTCCTTCTGTACTAAGAACGAGCCGTCCGCTTTCAAAATTCGGACGACCGGATCCATTTTGGAATGGATCGATTGGGTCAAGACTTCGAACGCAATACGTTGACCAGCGGTAACTGTGATCCGATAGTAGTCCAACACTGGGCCATCGCATATTCCATCCACGGCCTGAAGGTTCGCAATGCTTTGAGCTGTTGCAAACGAATGATTTGCACCGTTGTCCATTACGACCGGCAAATCATCCAGCAGAATGTAGCGGGGGACATTCAACACGCCCGGGGCCCCAAACCAAAGTGGAATAGGCTCGAAGGAAGTGAGTCCAGGGTGCGAGACAGACAGAATGGCTGATTCTGGCGTGATGTTTTCCAGTTCCAGTTTCACGTCCTGGCGAACCGTGCGAACACTCAATCCGCTGGCCAAATTAGCACCACGGATGGTGACTTTGCTGGTGCCCCCTGGTTGGATCGTCGATGGATGGATCGCGGAGATCGACATTTGACCTCGTGCCTGCCCAGCGAAATACAGCGGGGCACTTAGGAGGATGAAAAACGCGATGAAAAACGGGCGGTGAACCCCATTTTTGGTGATGAAAGAATGCATTGTACTGGTCATGCGTCTCGTCCCGTATAGAGCGGAGAAATTACGGAGCCATTAATGAGTGGGTGAGGCCGCTGGAGCGGATCGACGATGGTCGTTTCTTGATGGACCCCCAAGCCATTAAAGATCGTCGAACAAATGTCGGCAGGGGACCAAGGGTTGGAGATTGGGTAGGCTGCTTTGTCGTCGGTTTGGCCAATCACCTGCCCGCCTTGGATCCCGGCTCCTGCAAATAACCCTGAGTAGGCATGAGCCCAGTGATCGCGTCCTGGTATGGATTCGCCAGGCAACTTCGACACGGTCGGTGTACGACCGAATTCTCCCATCACTACCAACATCGTTTGGTCCATCAAGCCTGATGCAATTAAATCGTCCGTCAGAGCCGCGAGCCCTTGATCAAGCTGAGGAAGCAGCGTGTTCTTTAATCGTCCCCAATTGTCCACATGGGTATCCCAAGTCTGAACAATCCCCATGGTGGCTTGAACGATAGGTACGCCGGCTTCAACCATTCTTCTTGCCAGAAGCAGCGATTGCCCAAACTTGTTTCTGCCATAACGATCGCGAGTGGCATCGGGTTCACGAGCTATCTCAAAGGCAGAGGTCATCTTTCCACTCGTGAGCAGATTGTACGCTGCTTGCTGTTGATCTTTGAATGCGATGGAACTGGGATTCGAAATCTTAGCGGCGTGCCCACTCAGCTGTTCCAAGATGCTACGACGTGCATGCACT
>JBIKLJ010000306.1:0-5123 GCA_044359895.1 Pirellula sp. | reverse complement strand
CTTCAATAGCCGTAGACATTCCGTGATGCGGTTGAACACCAGACGATTGTTTAGCTCGGAATTGGATTTGCGATTTGTGCAACGACCCTGGTTATCCTGGTGGAAACGTCATTTGCCAGGTACTGTGCCCCCGCTGCTTTTTTCTTGCGCTCGAACCTATTCGTGGGTGCTTTCCAGTCCTATCGATCGTACAGGTCGCTTTCCGAGCCACAACATTCCAAAAAGGGGAATAGCTGCCCTTTGGGTCTTGGGATAAAGCGACTTTGCTCTTAAAATACGGTTCGCATGTGTTCTCTGTTCAGCGGAAAACACGGTCGTTCTTTATTGATTGCCAAGAAATGAGGATTTGAATGTCGGATCGAAAGGGTAGCGCCTTTGCAGGCGTTGGCGTCGCAATTGTGACTCCATTCACAGATGGAAAATTGGATGTCGCGAAGCTCAAAACCCAAATCGAGTTTCAAATCGATGCAGGTGTGCAGTTTTTGGTTCCTGTAGGAACGACCGGCGAGTCGCCCACGTTGACTCATGATGAGCACGAGCGAGTGATCAGTGAAGTGATTCAGCTCGCCTCTGGACGCTGCAAAGTCATGGCAGGCACTGGTAGCAATTGTACCGATGAAGCGTTGCGGTTGACCCGTCGGGCACAAAAAGAAGGAGCGGATGCATCGCTTCAAGTTGCTCCCTATTACAACAAACCGACTCAGAAAGGTTTTTACGAGCACTTCAAGGCGATTGCCGAAGAGGTCGGGATTCCGCATTGCGTTTACAATATCCCAGGCCGATCCGCTAAAAACATCGAGCCTGAAACCATCGCCAAACTTGCTGAGTTGCCCAACATCACCATGGTGAAGGAAGCCACTGGATCGTTGGATCAGTGCTCCCAAATCTTGAACATGACGAACTTGACGGTACTCAGCGGAGACGATTCATTGACGTTACCCATGATGAGCATCGGTGCCGAGGGAGTTATCTCCGTTGCGGGGAACATTGTTCCCAAGGACATGTTGGCTCTGGTGCAGTTTGCAGCCCAAGGAGACTTTCGTTCTGCCGCGAAATTGCATCATAAGCTCTTTCCATTATGCCGAGACATGCTTTCTTTAGCGACGAATCCAATTCCAGTCAAAGGTGCCATGAAGTTGCTAGGCAGGGATTCGGGCCAGTTGCGGCTTCCCATGACGGAGCTCGAAGAAAGTGAATTTGCAAGGCTTCGAATGGTTCTTGAGAACTACGGCTTCAGGCTTTAGGCCGCAAAGACGTTACCACGAGCGCCAGCCCCGTTTTCACTGGGCCGGGGCTAGCATGTTTGCCTGGATTGCATCCACCATCATGGACATCGACTCGAAGTAGGTGCAATCATGGAGGGTTTTTCGCAAAGCGGGTGATAATCCGCCTCCTCCGATCACAACCATCACTGAACTGTCAAGCGATTGTCTCAATGTTCGGAGGTTCTCGACAATGCTGTCCGGATTCTCGATATGCGTATGGCAGATCCAAATAATCGCGGGTTGTAGATCCGATGCAGCCTTGGCAATCGATGCCACTGGCAGATTGCAGCCTAAGTCAATGGACCTCATCCCGATCGACCTAAGCACCAAACATACAAATTTGGAGGCAATCGAATCCAAATTGGTTTCAAAGGATCCCCCGATTGCTAGTCTTGAGTCAGCTTCCACTTTGGGTATTCGGTACAAAAGTTGATCCAGAACTGCACAAACCGTGTTGCTACAGATATGTTCTTGGTAAGCCGGCGGACGGGTTCTTGTTCAAGATGAGGCCACTTCGGTGGTTTGGGGCATGCCCGGCGCGGTTGCCAATGCTGGTTTGGCACACAAGATCCTACCGTTATCCAAAATCGCAGACGAGATCTTGTCCCAAACCCAGTCGAGTAGGGCTGGAAATCGACCAATGCTTGCCGCTCAAAAATAGCTCGGGTCATGGCGGTGAGACTGCGTACTTTCCAGGCGAATCATCTCCGGCCATGATTGCATTTCTTTGAATCTTCATCGTTTGGCAATCTTTCCTTAACGAAAGGGCGGGGCTACTACCCTACGATTCGAATCCTGTTACAAGATCCGACAGCTCTCTTGCGGAAGGTTGCCGGGAATCAGGACGTTCATAGAAATGCGAGCTTGAGATGAGACTAGATCGAAGATTGTTTTTGGGCGGGACGATGGGGCTTGCCACTCTTGGAACAGGTTTGAATCTACCCATTTTTGCGAAGGGTACGGACGCGTCGAACCCTGATTCCGATCAATTTTCCCCTGATACTCTGTTTCTGACTTGGTCCAAGGACCCGACCACCACCATGACGATCCAATGGGTCGGTGGCGAAACCATAAGCGACATGTCGATTCAGTTTTCGCTTTTGAATGGTCAGGATACCAAGGTGGCCAAGACCATAACCAAGCCTTACCTGAATACAGATCTAAAGGTTTTTCGATGCCAGCTCGACGGGCTTTTACCAGGTTCGGAATATCAGTTTCGAATTGGCAAGGCGTTTCCGAGTTATCGCTTTCGTACGATGCCGGCCAAGGCCATCGACGAGTTTCGTTTTGTGACCGGCGGGGATTCTGGCATCGATGAGCATGCGATGGCAACCAACCTCTTGGCGGCCAGGCAAAACCCATACTTTGTATTGATGGCTGGCGATTTGGCCTACGACAACGGAAAATCGCCCGAGACGTTCACTCAGTACTTGAGAAACTACAGTGCCACGATGTACGACTCGGACCGTCGCATGATTCCCATGATCACGTGCATTGGGAACCATGAGGTAGTCGGTGGCTATAAGGCGAAGCGAGAGGATGCACCGCAATACTTGAGTTTCTTTGACTGCATGTTTCCTGAGAAGACCTACTCGACGCTGGATTTCGGCGACTACATGAGCCTTGTCCTTTTGGACACGGAGCATATTGAACCCATCGTCGGCGAACAAACGGATTGGCTTGCGAGGCAGTTGGCCGACCGTCAAGAGGTTCCACACTTGATTGTGGCGAATCACGTTCCTGCATACCCGTCGTACCGTGAACCTAAATCCACGGATGAAAAGAAAGGGACTGGGGAAGATCAACGCACTCATTGGTCGCCTCTCTTCGAAAAATACAAAGTCGATGTTGTTTTGGAGCATCATGACCACACATTCAAACGAACTCACCCGCTCACCGGCGGTTTGAACGACAAAAATGGAGTCGTCTATCTTGGTGACGGTTCGTGGGGGAAGCTTCGAGTTCCAAAAACTCCAGATGTTCGGCCTTATCTTGCCAAAGTCGATCAAGCCTACCATATGACGCTTCACACTTTGCAAGGTGAGAATCGCGTTCATATGGCATTGACCGAAGGAGGCAAGGTAGCAGACGTTTTGGCAACATTTCAGAAACGACCGTCGCGCCGAAGCTAGGTTAATATTCTTCATAATTTCTTAACTCGCTACTTGCGGTTTCTTTATCAGGTAAAGAAAGCTGCCATTAGAATTTCGCTCTCTGGATGTGGTTCTAGCTAACGGATCTCGGACCGCCGGAAAGTCCTGATATTTTTGTTTTGGAGATGATAATGAAGAAGTTCGTGTTGGAACGAAAGGCGTTTACGCTAGTCGAATTGCTAGTGGTTATCGCCATTATTGGTATCCTTGTTGGATTGTTGCTTCCTGCAGTTCAAGCCGCTCGTGAGGCCGCTCGTCGCATGCAGTGCAGCAATAACTTGAAGCAAATGGGATTGGCTATGCACAACTACGAAAGTGCGTTCAAAAAGTTGCCACCCGGAGCCTACGGTGCCAACCCGCTGAAAAGCGAACCTAGTGGCGAAGATGATGACGGTTTTGGGTGGCAAGTGTCGATCTTGCCATATATCGAACAGCAAGCGTTGTACGATCTGGTGAATCCAAACGGGCATTTTGGCGTTCTTGGAAATCAATCCATTCGAAGTAGGGTCTATCCGTTAGTCCCCGTTGGCAGCGTTTTCCCAGGCGGAGATCGCGTCGTACCCAGCTACCGTTGTCCATCCTCTGCATTGCCAAGCCACGTTCCTGCGACTTGGACAGTACCAGGGAGCCAATTGGTAGGTGGTGGATCGATTCCGTCGCTGACTGCAATGGCGGTTGGACATGCGACATCTGACTACAAAGGTGCGGGCGGAAGCTGCAATGGTGACTTTGGTGTTCTCCACAAAATATGGGAGGCCCCACCGACACGTTGGGCTGATGTCACCGATGGTTTGAGCAACACCATTTTGGTTGCGGAATCGTCCTATGTAACGACGAACGTATCTGCATCTGCTCGACGAACAACAGCTCCAACCAGTTTCCGAGATTGGCCGACTTGGATCGGAATGTTTGGAGACGGACAAGACGAAACGATTCGTATCAACGGACGTACCGAGAGCCCGATTAATGCTCAAGTTAACCCAAACACCATGGCCTTCGCTATCAACGACGACAATGCTTTTAGCTACCACACGGGTGGTGCTCAATTCAGTTTTTGTGATGGATCGGTGACCTTCATCAGCCAAAACGTATCGATTGCAACGTACTGCAATCTCCACGACAAAAGAGATGGACAGCCGATTGGCGATTACCAGTAAGGTTGCATTGAAAACATCGTTAGATAGATAGGTTTTTCTCCTATCTATCTTTTTTCCAAATCGTGATTTTCAGGCGAGTCAGCAATGAACAAAGTAGTTTTTGGTTTGATTGTCGTTTTTTTTGTCAGTATGAACGGATGTTCATCTGGTGATTTTCCGACTGCAAAGGTAGAAGGCGTTGTTCTCTGTGATGGCAAGCCTGTGCAAGGCGCCGCTGTCTATTTTGAACCCCTTCAAGCTGAGGGCACAGATTCGTCGGCAATTGTCGGCAAGCAAGGTTTTGCTTTCACGGATGCCGAGGGGAAGTTCCAGATTTCGACCTATTTTCCTGGTCAGAACGACGGCGCAGTCATTGGAAAGCATCGCGTTCGAGTAGGCAAAGGGGATGCGAAGTGCGATTGTTCACTCAATTCTGAAAAGGACTTGATGCAAGTCGAAGTGAAGAAGGGTGAGGCGAATCGTTTTGAGTTGGTTCTAGAAAAAGCGTCTGCTGCTCAACTCAAAAAGGATCTAGAAGATCGAATCAATCAAGGTCTCGAAGAAGATGG
>JBIKLJ010000305.1:0-5145 GCA_044359895.1 Pirellula sp. | reverse complement strand
ATTCTTTTATATCAAGCGAGTTGACCTTAACTCTCTTGTATGCTCTTCTAGATACCATGGGGATGACCTCCTACTTCCTGGTTCCGAAAGGAAATTACCAGTTTCGAGGCATCCCCTTTTTTTCTACCCCTAAAGATCGGCGTATAGCCAACTTGTGCCCGATGAACGCAACAGGTTTGGTCGGCTAAACGGGCTGTCTAGCACACCAAACCTGTTGCGACGTGTCGGGACAAGCCCGACCGTCGCTGCAGCGTGCATGCGGGTACGTCGAGAAAGGTGCCAAGCACAAATGGCACGGTATCACTACCACTTTTCAACGACTAAACCTGGAATTGAGAGAAGATCACTATCCGTCGTGACGACCTTGCAGTCGCCGAGATTTAATGCGATCGCACCGACCATCATGTCGACGACTTGCATCGGCCTTCCTGTTTTTCGAAGCTCCGCCGCCAGGATTCCGTATCGGAATGCTGCCTCTTGGTCGAACGGCCAGACGGCTAGAGACGACAGAGCGCTCAGGAATCGTTGCATGTTCTGTTCGCGGCTTTTGCTTCCCTCGATACCAAAGGCGATCTCGGCAACGACTGGAACACAAGTCCCGATGCGTACCCGCTGGGATGCTATCTCCTTGACTCGGTCGTAAACCGACCGTCGTCGGTTTATGAAGTCGCTTAAGATTCCGCTATCCAGGAGTAGCTTCTTCACTCAAACTGGCCCCCGAGCTTTTTAGCTCGTGAATCAAACTGGGATTTTTCCCAGCCAGCTGACTCTCTTGCAGCTTGGCTAAAATCTTCACCATTTTGATCTTCGGGGAAAGCCGACGCAAAGGATTCCATCGCAGTAAGGGTTCTTTGAAGCTCTGAATCATCCATCTGTTCGGTATCAGGCAAGTTCGATGCAAGCATCAATAATGCGACATGCGTACCTTCTACCAGTTCGCTTGGTGCTGCAACCTCGATTTTCCCATTCCTAACGGTTCCAGTAAGCTGGATCATCTTCAAATCCTTCGCACCAAGACGGTCAACGCATTGCCCTGTAGCAATTATACTCCATCTAGGTGTTGATTTACACTACTTTTCAGACGTGTGTTATGTTCGTGCCGTGCCGATCGCAATCACCTTGGCAAGATTTCGTTTCCGCCGAAGCCGCTCTGGAATCCGTTTGGCCAACCTGAATTGTTTTGCTGCGGAACCGAGTTATTGGGCCATGTTTGTTGGTTGGTGTTGCCCGCCCCACCCCATGGAAGATTGCTTGGGAAGCCATTGGAGCCCCCCTGCCCTGCCCCGTTTTGGCCAGCATTCGGTTGTGCCCCATTGGGTTGCCCCGAATTCGATTGACCACCGCCGAAGCCGAAGAAACCACCGACGTTATCCTGCGTCTGCCCCCCCTGCCCTGCCCCGGTGAAAAATCCGCCCGGCTGCTGAGGGTTGCTCAAGGCTTCGTTTCCGAACTGTGAAACGCGATCTTGCAACATCTGGCCTAGTCCATCCAGTGGACCAGGTTGTGATGGCCCCGCTAGGCCGTTTTGATTCTGCTGCAATCGTTGCTCGACGTTGTCAATGTAAGGGCCCACAATTTGTTTGAGCTCCGCCGGCAGAAGCCCGTCCGCGCTGGCCAAGATACGTGTGATGTAAAGTCCGCTGCGCGAGTTCGCAATGCGCTGCTGTTGCGATGAACCCAAAAGGGTCATGGCGAACATGGTGATGATCAAACACAATAGCATCCCTTTGAGCAGCCCAAAGCCCGCTCCCAAATGCCGGTCGAATTCCTTGAGCCGAACTTTGTCAATCGAGGTGCTGACCAAACGAAAGGCCATCCAAATGATCAAACTGGAACCGAAGTACAGCAACAGCATGGCCAAGAAGACATTCCATGGGGGCTGAGCGTTGATCATCTTGGCAACGTCATTGCGGAAAAAATTCGCAATGAAGTAACTAGCCACAATCGATGCTAGCGAAGCCAATTGCCAAGCAAACCCCTTGATCGCTCCAAAAATGGTGGTTGCGGCCAAGACTATCAACATGATCAAATCGTACGCCTGCATGGCTAGCAATTCCTTTGTTTCCAATTTGAGCCGCGGGCGCTAGCCACGACGATCGTCACTGACAGGAAAAACATAAGCGCGGCTAACGCCCGCGGCTCAAAAAAATGGCAGGAATGCGGTAAAGCCTCCAAGATAATGGGGGCGTTATAGGCGGCATCAAGGCCGCCATGTGGACTATAGCGAAAACCAGCCCTTCAAGCGAATGTCAAAATGAGGCTGGAAGTGCCTATTCTTACGCCCTACCCTGCACTACGATTGACATTCTGGGATAGTGCGTCATGAATTGCCTGCATTCCGCCCCAAAACGTGTTTAATTCAACTACACTCATTTTCGATTCATAGTCCTATGAGTATCGCTCTCGAACCACTCCCCTTCCCTCCTTATCGCGAGCTAGGGAATGATGAACTCAATGCGCGAATTTCGGCTGCCAAGCAGGAGCTTGGAAGTCGGTTGTTGATTTTAGGGCACCATTATCAACAAGACGAAGTCATCCAACACGCGGATTTGAATGGGGATTCGTATCAGTTGAGCAAGATGGCGGCGGACAGCCAAGACTGTCGGTCGATTGTCTTTTGTGGCGTTCACTTTATGGCCGAGACGGCAGACATCTTGGTCAATCGTCCTGAGAAGCTGGAGGAACGCAATGGCCATCGCGTGGGTGTGGTGCTTCCCGATATGGCCGCTGGCTGCTCGATGGCGGACATGGCGGCGATTCGCCAAGTGGAATCCGCGTGGAAACAGTTGGGCGAAGTGATCGACACCGAAGACCTGACCCCCGTTACTTACATCAATAGTGCGGCTAGCCTGAAAGCATTCTGCGGCCGGCACGGCGGTATTGTTTGTACCAGCAGCAACGCCAAAGCGGTCTTGGAATGGTCCTTTGCTCAGCGCAAGCGAGTCTTCTTCTTTCCCGACCAGCATCTCGGCCGGAACACTTCCCTAAAAATGGGGATTACCAACGACCAAATGCCGGTTTGGAATCCGCACGAAGAAGAACATGGCGGGAATACAGAACAGGCGATACGAGATTCGCGCGTGATCTTGTGGAAGGGGCATTGTTCGGTGCACCAAATGTTCCAGGCCGACCACGTTCAGTCGTTTCGCAAAAACCATCCCGGGATCAAAATCTTGGTCCACCCCGAATGCCCTCAGGAGGTGAACGACATTGCGGACATCTCCGGGTCCACCAGCAAGATTATCGAAACGGTTCGAGCCGCACCGGCTGGTACCAAATGGGCGATCGGGACGGAATTGCACTTAGTGAATCGACTTAAGAAAGAACATCCCGAACAAGAGATCCACTTTTTGTCGCCGCTGGTTTGCATGTGCGCTACCATGTATCGGATCGACTTGGCTCACTTGTGCTGGAGTGTCGAGAATTTAGTGCAAGGCACCATCGTCAATCAGATTATCGTTCGTGAAGAAATTGCGAAGTGGTCGCTGGTTGCGTTGGAGCGAATGCTAAAGGTCTCCAAATGATTCAAAGCACCTGGTTCCAATAGCCCCCTGATTTTCAAACTTCAAACCTCCAACTTCAAGCTTCCATCTATTTCATGATCAAGTTACCGCTGGTATTGCTCTTTACGGCCATGACCGCTCTGTTTTGGGGCGTTTATGGGATTCTGCTTCACCAAGGGACAGACCAGTTGGGGCACAGTTCCATCCGGGCCTTTATTGGTGTTGGGATCGCATACTTCTTGATTGCGGTCTTGGTACCGGTGGCTGTCTTGAGCAGCAAGTCGGAAAAGGGGCACTGGTCTTTGAGCGGCGCACTGCTGTCCCTGTTTGCGGGAAGCGTGGGAGCCTTGGGTGCGTTAGGCGTTATTTTAGCCGTCGCGTTTCAGGGGCTTCCGATTTACGTGATGCCCATTGTTTTTGGAAGTGCGCCCGTCATTAACACCCTAGTAACATCCTGGCTAAACAAATCATTCTCCCAAATCAAGCCGTTATTTGTGGTGGGGCTCATTTTGGTTGCCGTCGGAGCTGTCGGGGTTCTTATCAACAAGCCGACACCGGTCAAAGCAGTTGCTGCAGCAGCGGAAGGTGCCGAAGCCGGAGCTGCCGAGGCCAAGAAAGCAGAAGAACCAGCACCGAACGCTCTGGCCATCGGCGCATCTATTTGTTTAGCCGTTGTTTGTTGGGGAGCGTATGGTCCGTTTTTGCACATGGGTCAGATGAAGATGGGCGGGTCGCGTCTTCGGCCATTCTGCTGTGTGGGGATCGCCTATTTTCTGATTGCGGTCGCATTGCCCGTCATGATTTTGATGGCAGTTCCCGATAATGTGTCACTCACTTGGAATCAAATTGGTAGCGGCATGTTGTGGTCGATAGCGGCGGGATCGGCGGGTGCGATCGGGGCGCTTGGGATTATTCTGGCGTTCAACTACGGCGGCAAACCCATTTTTGTGATGCCCTTGGTTTTTGGATTTGCACCCGTCATCAATACCCTCACTTCCATGACCGTTGTGGGGTCGCTCGAAAAGATCTCGCTAGCGTTTGTTGTTTCGCTATTGATTGGGATTGGCGGAGCGGTAACGGTGCTGATTTTTGCGCCCAAGTCCAAGCCGCATGGCGGCCCTGCGGGGCATGGATCGCCGTCTGATTCCAAAGGTGCATCCCCCGCGAAAGAAACAGACACGAGCCCTTCGACAGCGACAGAATCAACGGCTGCGAAAAGTGGTTGATTGTTTGGATAATCCGCCTTTCCATTCGGGGGCGGTTTACCTATAGTTCAAGTGTACGGACTGGAAACTGTTCGTATCAATTGCCTCCGGTCGTCTTTCCGGCTGAGGGACCATCATTATGCGTTGGCCTAGATCGTTAAAAGGCGAGTGCAGTAGCACGCCTGATCTGCGCCAGTCTCGCAGCGGCTCCGTGTCGTGCCGCAGACGGTCGGGGGAAAAAACAAGCGCTGGCCAGCGGTTTTGCCGCTGGCCAGCTTTGTTTCTGCACAAGCGATTCTCCTAAGGCAAGCGGCAGTCCATGTTGTCCCAACCCGACGCGTGACGGCTTGTTGCTTTAGTGAAGTCGTTATTGGGTAAGGGCGGTACGACGGACTTCCAAGTCCGTCCATGGGGAATTCGACGGACGAGGAAGTCCG
>JBIKLJ010000304.1:0-5170 GCA_044359895.1 Pirellula sp. | reverse complement strand
AGTTCAGTGGTAGAACGCCGTAAACCCTCTGACACATAACTTCGTTGATCGTTTTGCAACAACACTTGACTGCCGATTTGGAGTACATGGCTTAGCAGGTTCGATTCCCGCCCGGTCCACTCGTTGATTCAACAATGGGCCGGAACCTTGACGGTCGCGTAGCGTCTGTCGGGGGAATATCTCTGGTCACAACTTCGTCAAGTCTTTTTTTATTTTAACTGAACCAAAGAACGCTGGAGCTGTTCTTGTAACTGACGTTTCGCAAACCTTTTTTATCGGACACCGTCCATGGACTAAGCATGAGCACTATCGCAGCAACCCTCGATCCATACAGAACCCATATCGGCTTGAGCCCGACGCTTCAGCGGCCAACGTTGGTGTTGAACCGTAACTGGCAGCCGATCAACGTGGCGACGGTTGCTCGTGCCTTGATCATGCTATGGAACGATTCGGCCAAGATCGTCGACCCGATCGATTACCAGTTGTACGACTGGAGCGACTGGAGCCGAATGGTCCCGGATCGAGACGAGCCGTTCATCCAGTCGGTACGCCAGCGTATCCGTATTCCGGAAGTCATCGCATTGACCAAGTTCGATGCGATGCCAACGCAAAAGGTTACCTTCAGCCGTAGAAACGTTTTCAAGCGTGACAAGATGTGCTGCCAATACTGTGGAAAGCAGCCTGGTAGCGAAGAGCTCACGATTGACCACGTTGTTCCGCGTGCCCAAGGTGGTCTGTCGTCTTGGACGAACTGCGTATTGGCTTGTATCGAATGCAATTCGAAGAAGGCTGACCGGACTCCGGCACAGGCGCACATGAGGCTTCGCAAGGAGCCAGTGCGTCCAGCTTGGAAGCCGATCTACGCCGATCGAATGAATCGTGTGAAGAGCTGGTCCAAGTTCATCAGCGAAGCCTACTGGATAGTAGAGCTCGAAGATTAATCTGACTTGTTAGGGGGCGAGTACAATCGCACCCTAGCTTCATGCATTCAAGTCTAGGAATGCTATCCGTCGATCTTTTTCGCCACTAACGAAGACAACTCCTCGCGACCATGGGCCAAGAATATTCCAGCAACTCGATACAAAGTCCATCGATTTGGTTTCGGTGTTGAAAATCAGAAGTTTCGATGGCACCCAATGAGACTTCTTCATTGCAACAGATGCCACTGCTATCTCAGCTTCCTCAAAGAAGTGCGAATGCCCCAGGCCGCAAAAAACAGGTTTGAAATTCAATGTCTCATGCCCATCAGCGCGATCGAAACCGAGCAATCGCCCTCCGGCACCATCTGTTGCGACGAAGATATCACTATCATCTGTTGCAAAAACGTTATAGACATAGGGCTTCGCTCGCTGTTCCCAAACGCGTTCGTCCGCGGTTGTCCATATGACCTTTTGGTCGTTGACTTGTATTGCAACTCCGCTGCTTGTCGGCCAAGCTCTGATGTTTCGAACGCTTTTCTCGTTCCAACTGAAGTCGCAATCCACTTCCATATGTTGATTAACTCGGATGTAACCAATACGTTTGCTCTTCTTGTCGAACCACGGAAAGTAACCCAATTTTCCATAAAGGGTAGGCATACCGAAACAGCATCCTCCCTTTTCAATAGTGCAAACGACTCCTGAATCAAGATCCAGCCATCCTGCTTGTCCATCATTGCCCCACAGGCCCTTAAAATCCTTCCATTCAAGATTGTTTAGTCTAAGGCCAATCTGCACTTTGCTCCAGCGTAAAGCCCCCGAAGTCGGCTCAAACGAGTAAAGTTCGGTTTGACATTGAAACGGTGGTGTATCAAAAACGGTGAATTCAGAAGTCGACATTCCAGAGCAGCGGGTTCTTCGATGTAAACACAGCACGAGATTGTTTTCGGAGCGTGCGAGAAACACAAATGCCTCTTCTTGGGGCGCTCCAGGCCATGCGGGTTTCTCCTCTGCCCATGGTTCAAGCGGAGGTCGTTGATGCACGTACTCCCATAGTACCTTGCCGGTCCGCATACATCGCGCAACTAACTTCGCACTTTCTGGGTCGTCGTAAAAGATCTCTGCAACAACTTGGTCTTTCAAACCGACCCAAAGCCTTGTACCCCAAAAAAGAAGGCTAGAAAAAACATCTCTGAATGGATCCGGGGTTCCATCCGGCGCATTCCGCGTCACGCACCAATTGACTTTCCCCGTTTTCAATGAGCAAAGCGCAAAAAAGCCGGTCTTTCGCACTAAACAATGATCACCTGCCGTCACTACCTCTAGATCGCCCAGGATATCATCACGAGTCAGACTCTCATCAAATGGGGGCAACGAATCAAAGGCAAGGGTTTTCACAAAAGACAATCCGAACAAGACCGAACCAATCGCAGTTTAAACGCTCTCTCATTCTACTATACAGGAATGTTCGCCTGGGAGCGGACTCGGTCTCCAAAGCCGATGGATAGTGTTCGAATCACTGCGTTCCTGCTGACCTGCCGATGTGGCTCGACTGAGAAAGGCACCTGTCTTGTAAATAGGTCCATGCTGGCGCGAATCCAGTCATCGGCTCTGGCAACTGAACTGCCTGTTTGGATTACATCAACCAACAACGAAAGTATCTAAACAAACCAATTCGTTCAGTTGCAATTTTTAGACTCGCTGCGATGGGCAACTATCGCAGCGAGTCTTTTTGACTGACTGCCAAATCGGAGTACATGTGTCGTGAGTTCGAATCTCATCAGCGTCTGCAAGGATGCTGTAGCTCAGTAGGTAGAGCAATGTCTGATTTTAACTTCGTCAGTCAATTTTAATGAACCTCCTGCATCCAAACGGGTCTTTTAACGCAATCAAGAAACAAATGAATGAACAAGGGGAAGCGAATCAAGCGTAGTGCTTCATTCTGCTTTGCGATTCTCGTTCGACTGCCAGTTGGGATTACATCGTCTGTTAAACGATGGCGAAAGCCATATTCTCAACAACCCTTCGTCGAACAGTTTTTAGTTTAGGAGATCACTCCAATGGCAAACAAGTCACTATTCGCAAGCATGCTTGGCCGACTTCCGAAGACCAATGCAGTCAACGAAGCGGGTGGCAGCGCGTACAAACTCGAGCCGAAGCACGCCCTGGCACAAGTTGCCGCTACCGGTACGTTCGGTAACGCGTTCTACAGCACGGCTGAGACACAACTCGACGAAGTTCTGAAGTTGATCGACGAAGTCGACGACAACCAGTACTTGGCGAAGCTGGCACTGTACGCTCGTGAGAAGGCGTTCATGAAGGACATGCCCGCCGCATTGCTGGTCGCGCTGTCGGTTCGTGATACCGAGTTGATGCACCGAGTATTCGATCGCGTGGTCGACAACGGTCGCGTTCTGCGTACTGTGTTCCAGATGATTCGGTCTGGCCAATTCAAGAACAAGGCTGGTAAGGGCCGCGTTGGCTTGTCGAGCTCTGTGCAGCGAGCGTTCCAGCGATGGTTGAACACTGCCTCGGTAGGAAAGCTGCTGAGCGCATCGATCGGTAACGATCCGAGCTTGCGGGACATCCTGCGTATGGCTCGACCGACGCCGAAGGATAACGCTCGCCGAGCGATGTTCGGTTGGTTGACTGATAAGAGTATCGACAAGTGGGCTCCGGCAACGGAAGCCGACTTGCCAGTCGAAGTTCAGTCGCTGATCGCCTACCGCAACTCGGAGAGCGAAGAAGCACAAGCGCTGATCGCTGGTGGACTCGACAACGTCCGATGGGACTTGTTGTCTGATGCTGCCAAGGGACCGACGGTTTGGGCTGCACTAGCTCGCAAGATGGGTCCGCAAGCACTCCGTATGAACTTGAACACGTTGCTGCGACACGATGTGCTGGCAACAAGTGCGATGGTCGACTACGTCGCTGACCGGATTGCTGACGAGTCGGAGATCCGACGATCGAAGCAGTTCCCGTACCAGTACTTTGCTGCGTACTTGAACGCGGATGACAATGTTCCGCAGAAGATCAAGGCTGCACTGCATAAGGCAGCCGAGATCGCTTGTGGTAACGTACCAGAGTTGCCGGGACCGGTTGTTATTGGTTTGGATACGTCTGGATCGATGAGCAGCGCGGTCACAGGTAACCGTGGACGAGGTGCAACTTCGAAGATGCGATGCATCGACGTAGCCGCATTGTTCGCCGCAGCGATCCTGCGACGCAACCCGGACAGCGTTGTGATTCCGTTCGATACGTCGGCTTACGATGCCAAGATGGATCCAAATGATTCGATCTTGAGTATTGCTGAGCGGCTGGCAAAGTACGGTGGTGGTGGAACAGATTGTTCGCTGCCGCTGGTAGCCGCCAACCAGAAGCATGCGAAGCGCAAGTTCGCCGGCATCGTTCTCGTTAGCGATAACGAGAGCTGGGTCGGAACAGGACGGCACGGTTCGACCGGTGTGATGACGGCTTGGGAAGCCTTCGTTGCCAACCAGCGAAAGCTGGCGGGCAAGGAAACCAACCCAAAGCTAGTTTGCATCGATCTGCAACCATACCAGACGGTTCAGGCATGCGAACGAGCAGACATCATGAACATCGGTGGCTTCAGTGACGCCGTATTCAACGTGATCAGTACGTTCCTGGCGGATAACAACCAGCGATTCGTCGCTGAAGTTGAAGCGATCGAGCTGTAAACGCGGATTGGACTCCGGTTCATCTGCTGTATACTTGAAACTCACACCCGCGGGTCGCATTTCCGGCTCGCGGGTGTTGTTATTTGATGCATAGAAGCCAAGCGGAGAAACAGTCAATGGAGGAATCGCGAGCCCCAAATATAAAGCAGGTCATCGTCATGCGACACGACCTGAAGATGCGAAGAGGAAAGCAGATCGCTCAAGGGGCTCATGCGTCCATGTCGTTTCTAACACGTCGGCTGCCGAGTTCCAAATCGATGAGTTTGGATGAATTCTCGCCCAATGCACAAGCTTGGATAACTGGGGCCTTTGCGAAAGTCTGCGTTCGCTGCAATAGCGAAGAGGAATTGTTGGCCATTCACGACAAGGCTATTGAAATGGGGCTTGAGGTTCATCTGATTACCGATAGCGGTCGTACCGAATTCCACGGTCATCCTACGCGAACTTGCCTCGCTATTGGGCCTGACGATGCTTCGATGATCGACCAAGTAACCGGGCACCTTGAATTATTATGACCCTACTTTTCATTCGGCGCGGTCGTCCAGGACTTTAGTA
>JBIKLJ010000303.1:0-5194 GCA_044359895.1 Pirellula sp. | reverse complement strand
AAGCATGCCTCCCCAGAAGCCGCATCGGTCACGACCGAACATGTCCGAGCACGCCATGCCACCACCGCAACCACAGCCAGGTCCGCCGCAGTTCGGTCCACATGGCATTCCTTCCATGCCGCTCCCATCAGGCCCGTAGCCTGCCATCGGGAGATTTGGATCCATGCCCATGGGAGGCATTCCCATGGGAGGCATTCCCATGGAGGGGTCCATGGAAGGATCTTGCATCATCCCTGGAGGTGGGCCAGGTATACGATAAGACGCAGGACCCATCGGACCTTGACCGCTAAGCAGGCCCGGGTCCATGCTTCCTGGCTTCATTTGAGCTTGCAATTGCCCGCCCAATGTCGCGAGTGCGAGTCCGGTCAGTATTCTTAATTTCCAGCCCTTGAGCAACTTCATTGAAATCTCTCCAACGCAAATATGCGATCACAGAACCAACCGTTTGATGATCCTATGATTCCCCCCTTGGAACAGACCCTTTTGGCATCTGTTGGTTGGCACGGACATGCCATGAAACCATCGGACAACTGGTCTTTCACGCATGATTGCTACGCTTAGCATCTACGGAATTCCCAGTACCACCGGCTTTATCGGCAAAGGCTGCCCTGAAAGTTCGCTGAAAGGGTGCTTTTTCTCGTTACAGGCGATAAATTTCGCCAAACAATGCCAGCAACCGACAATGCCAGCAAATGCCTAGAGGTTCTTAATGGAGTCCTTGACCCAGGACTGCAGTTCGGCCGCATCCATATATCCAATCTGGTCCGAGAGCACTTTCCCTTGATAGAACAGGAAAGAATGCGGTATAGGTCGAACACCGTAGTGCTCTGCCAAAGCTGGGTTGGAATCCACATCGATCTTAACCACTTTGACTTTGCCAGAAGTCGTTTTTTCGTAAGCTTCGAGCGATTCATCCATCAGTTTGCAGGGACCGCACCAAGTGGCTCCGAATTTCACTAAAACGGGTCGCGATTCGCTCGCGACTTCGGTTTGAAAGAGAGCCTCGTTCGAGGGCTCGATTTTGCGTTTATCTGCTCGGCCCACAAACTGAGCCAAGACCAGCAGGCCCAACGCAGCCAAGATCCAGTACTTGTAGCTGCTTAGTGTTTGGCTCAGATTGCTCATGGTTCGTTTTTTCAGATCGAGATGGGAATTGGGGGTGAGTGGTGGCTGGATTAGCTCCAATCAAAAAGCTCTAACTTTTTCTGGGAGCGGATGACCACTTGCCCATTGGCCACTGCAACGTGAGCCCAAGCTTCGTCTTCGCTGACCCTTCGTTCGGAGAGCAGTTGAAATTCAGCTGGATTGTGTGCAATCAGGCGAAGCTTTCCGTTTTGGTCCAGGGCAAGGATTTTGGAACCATTAGAGACCATGCTCCAATATTCTCCAAAAGGTTTTGTGACCCATAGCTCGCTACCGGACTTGAGGTCTAAGCAAGCGAATCGTTTGTTTCGCAGGTGCAAATAGAGAGTGTCACCGATCACTATGGGTGAAGACATGTAGCCTTCCAGTTTGTTTTCCCATCGCACCTTAGTGGAGTCGTTATTGGGAACGTCCAACAGCAAGGATCGGCCGCCGTAGCTGCTCGTGAAGATGCCGTCTTGCCAGACCGTCGGTGTTAGTACATTCATGCCTCGGAATGCGGCAACCTCGTAGGACCAATCGACTTTCCCGGTCTCCAATTCGATCCCTGCCAACTTGGTGCGGGATTGAACGATCAGCTGACGCTTGCCATTGAGCGTCTGAATGACTGGCGAAGAAAAAGCGCCGCTGCTCGTGATGTCACCGCTGTCGCCCAGCGCCGACCAGACTACGGAGCCGTCAGCGATATTGACTTTATGAACACCCTTTCCGGCTTGGATATACAGGTGGCTTCCGTCCACGAGAGGGGAGCAGACCATTCCAAAGTCTGGCACCTTCCCCGCTTCCTTAGCAAAATCGATCCTCCAGAGTTCTTTCCCAGATTTGCATTCAATGCATACTAGCACATCTCGAATTCCGCCAACGAACAGTCGCTGGCCATCGGTGGCTGGCGTGGAACGAATCCAGCTTCCGTTTCTCGCCGCAAAGAACGGGACCGAATGAGAGCCATCCCATTCGTACTTCCACTGGAGGTCGCCATTGGACCGATCGAAGCTGTATACCCGTTCTTTCCCACCGATGGACTCGGTGGTAAAAACGGAGGTCTCGGTAAGAACGGGTCCTGAATAACTGTCTCCGAGATCCTTGGCCCAAACGCTCTTGAGGGAATTTTCGTCCAGCGAATCAGGCCAGGTTTGTCCAGCCAGCATGCCGTCGCGATTGGGTCCACGCCAATTTTGCCAGGCCTCCGAATCGTTCGCAAAACCGGAGGACCGAAGAATCGTTGATGGAAGAGCGAACGCTCCTATGACCGAAGCCGAGGTGAGAAACGATCTGCGGAGCATAAAATAATTCCTGTTTCAAATGAAAAACGAAATGGTTGATGGACAGTAGCGGGCAGATGCCAAAAGTCAACGTCGAATGACCTCAAGAGTTCACGATTGCCACGATAATAAACGTCACGAACCCCACCACGGAGGCGGCCACATTGGCGACACTCAGTCCTAGGCCAGTAAAAACCATCCATTTTTCGCTCGATGGGCTTTCGCCTAGATTGATTCTCTTGAGCTCGCTGACCCCCAGTGGAATGGCGAAGATGGCACAGAAGATTCCTCCGATCAGGCTGAAACATAGCACCCAGCTTAGGATCCCAAGAATCAGAACTACGACTCCTCGTCCGCTTGTAGGAGCAACCGAGGACCGATTGGACGCTGCAGGAGCGCTCAACGCATGAGGAGAGTTCGAGAAAACGTTTTTAGAAGCGACTTCTCTTTTTTGCAGCAACCGCCACGCGGGAATTCCAATCCAAGCATCTTGGTCTTGCTGGCGAATATGGCATCGATCATCCAACCTATTCTGTTGAATCCAGTCCAGAATGGTAACAGCGTCAGCCGGCCCATATTCGTCTCCACTCGGAACCCGAACCATGAATAGTCGCGCAGCTAGCTCGGCAGAGGGGTTGGGAATTGGCTCGGACGCCGTCGCGAACGAATTTGCTTCAGCAAACTGAAGAGAGTTTGCGTACGTTGTTTCCGGGATTGGATTTTCAGGCGAGGCAACTGGATTGTCGGGAACGCGATTTTGGGTGGCTCGATTTTCGAGCGTTGGTGCAACGCCAACCAGATAAACCGTTCGGCAATGGGGGCATCGCGCCTTTTTGCCAACGCAATCGTCCGCAACGCGAAGGGTTTTACCACATCCTGAACAAGGGGTATCGATTGCCATAATTACGCCTAGTGGACTAGGTGATTGGATGCTTGTGGGGATGAAGGTAAATAAAGGACTTACCTAGTCGGCCGCCATAATTTCCAGCGCGAATTTTGTGCAATCCTTCGACGGGCAGCGCGGCAGCAATGGCTGCGTAAGTTGCCTCGGCAACTTTCTCAAGACTTTCCCCGTTGATAATGATCTCCATGATGGAGACAACGCCATCGGGCACCAGCGATTTATCGCCAAGCTTGGCTTTCAGGGTTGGGCAGTACTCGGCATAGGTGCTGGCGATCAAGAATTTGTAGCTGCTGCCCGCCTTGCTTGCGCTGGCCGCGACCCCACCAGGGAAAGTGGTGATAACGCCAGGGTGCAGATCTGCGGCCACAGCGGCTCGATCGGCGGCTTCGATGGCTGCTTCTTCGGAATAGCCCAAGAACCAAAGGTTGCCTCCCATAATTCCATCGGCGTACCCGAAGCGGCGGCTCAGGAAAAATTCGCCCCCAAGAGTTGGGATCGTCCAGCCTTTTTCTCCGAACATCTCGGTACGGGACTGATAGCCATCGCCGAAGAATGCGATTTTTCGTCCCAACTTAAAGTAAGGGTCGGTATGAAGAGCATTGAAGCATCGCGTTGTTGGACAGGTCAAAACGTTTTGGCTAAGCCGAGCCAAAAGAACGCGTTCCAGATGCTCCACTCGGTCTTTTCGAAATCGAGGGATGTGGAACTGAAGTCTTGCCCCAACACGCCCGTCTGGCGTCTCTTGGCCGGGTGATTTTCCGTCAAGTAATTGTTCCACTCCGGCTTCGCAATCGCACATGATGGTGCTGCTAGCGTGCCCGGTCGCGGCTTGGCAGGCTGCCATCAGCCATTTTTGATCTTTGGCTGTTACCAGAACAGACGCATATAAACTGCGAAAGGCTTCTGCGTAGGTGTCTTCCACCAGGGCTTCCCAACGAGGGTCATTATTCCAGTGCGTCATAAAAGTACGGAAAAAGTACGAGTGAACTTGGAGGGGAAGGCCATGAGAAATTCGGAAAGTGCATTCCGCTAAGCCAGCATTGTATCGGAAATTTCCTGAAACGAAACGGTTGGCGAAGGATGGTTCAAGGCAGGAAGGTGCTTGACAGAAAACTAGAATCACCAATCATTTGCCAACCCATTTTCTGTGGGCTCAATAATGCCTGAAACCCGGTCTGATCCAAAACGAGAAATCCCTGATGAAAATTCACGAATACCAAGCTAAGGAACTCTTTCGCAAGGCCCAGGTGCCAGTGCTCGCAGGTTTCGTTGCGAAAACGCCTGAAGAAGCCAAAGAAGCGTTCGAGAAGCTAGCCGGCAGCATTGCTGTGGTAAAGGCTCAAGTTCATGCGGGCGGACGAGGAAAAGGCACTGTGACAGAAGTCCCATCGCAGCGTGGCGTCCAGCTTGTGAAAAGTGGCGATGAAGCCGCCGCGGTTGCCAAGAACCTGATTGGAAATCATCTGGTTACCATTCAGACCGCTGCGGGCGGAGCCAAAGTCAACCAAGTCTTTGTCGAAGCGGGATGCAAGATTGCTCGCGAACTGTATTTGGCTGTTGTAGTTGACCGAGCGGCTCAATTGCCTTTGCTGATGGTCAGTAGCGAAGGTGGCGTTGAGATCGAAAAGGTGGCGGAAGAGTCGCCCGAGAAGATCCTCCGCGAGCATTTCGATCCAGCTCATGGTATTGAAGGGTACCAAGTTCGCAAGCTTTGCAAAAAGCTTGGAATCACGGGTGATGCTGCGAAAAGCGCCGATTTCTTTATGAAAAAGCTATGCAAGCTGTTCGTAGAGTTGGATTGTGCCATGGCTGAAATCAATCCTTTGGTCATCACCGAAGATAACAAGATGATCGCGTTGGATGCCAAAATCACTTTTGATGACAA
>JBIKLJ010000302.1:0-5236 GCA_044359895.1 Pirellula sp. | reverse complement strand
GACTCGCTCGATCAAATCGATCCCGACGATTACTATCGTCTGTTGGATTGCGGATTTCAGTTACCATTGACCAACGGGAGCGATCACCCTGCTCGCATCGTTGGATGTGCACGGGCGTATGTGAAGGTTGACGGTGACTTTACTTACGAAAAGTGGATCGATGGAATCCGCCGCGGACGAACCTTTACCACTTCTGGACCACTTCTGTTTCTTACCGTCAACTCTAAGGAAGTGGGCGATGTTGTTTCGGTAAAAAGAGATGAGCTTCTCACTGTTTCTCTGCGAGCTCTATCGCGGTTTCCGATCGGCCGCTTGCAATTGATCTCCAATGGGGAGGTGCTGAAAGAAATCTCAACCGAAGAACAAGAGGCGACCATCGAGCTTCGTTTGCCAGCCGATCGAAGTCGCTGGGTAGTTGCAAGATGCTCCCGAAGCGAACAATGGAATGCAATTTGGCAACCGGATATTGCGCATACCAGTGCAATCTACGTTCATGTAGACAACGAGCCGGTGTTTCGCGAAGACGCAGCCCGCGAGTGGATCAACCGCATGCGATTGCACATTCGGGATATTCGATTGAAGGGTGTCTTTGGAAACGATGCCCAGCGTCAGGAAGCGATTGAATATACGGACGAATCGATTCGCCGCTACGAACGGCTGATCGATAGGCGAACCCAAGCCCGCGAACAAACAAAGAAGCCATCGATTTCCGTAAGTGAGCAAGCGGATGATTTACTGATGCTGGCCCCCTTTGCGTCCAGCAAATCGCATGATCTAGCGAGCATGCGGTCGCTGATGCTCGCAACCGATATCGATGGCCTTCGAAAAGCCGTCGAACCGTTGGTGCTATGTGCCGTTACGATCGATGCAAAATCGCAGATCCAAGTTCATCCACGCATTGATCTGGGGCATTTATCTCCCCACCGAACGCATCGATTTCTCCTTGAGATTCATAACCTGGGGAAAGTCCAGGTTCCGTTGAGTGTTCAGTCAGCCGACGGGTCACCCGCTGTCACGGACCCAAGATTCGAAATCAGGATTGTGGAAAATATTTTCTCGTCCGCGAAATTGACTGGCGAGGAATTCGAGTGGAAGTTGATCGAGCTGCGCTGGAGAGAAGCTGGCGATTATCAGATCGAAGTGTCTGCGAGTGATCTGCCAACTCGAAACGAAAACAGTGGGCTTTTTCGACTTTCAGTTCCGACGAAAGAAGCCGGCAGCGATTGATTCGATCTGTTTTAGCTTTCTAATCCTGCTTGTTAATCTGGGGCGTTTTGGGTTCGCTGGAAAGATAGTCAAAGCGGGAAGAATCCGTAATTCGTGCAGAGCTGGTATTCCGGGAATCATCGACAGGATCGGCAAAAGCCGAAAGACAGATAGAACTCGTTTCTATTGAGCATCTTTCGTTGAGCGGTGATTCAGATATGCAAGCTTCCAACAAGCGACGCAATAGCTTTCGCAACTTACTGCGTGTTTCGTGCCTCAGCGCATTGACCATTCAGGTCCTGGCAAGCGAATCCGGATGCAATCGAGCCCATTACCGGAATCGAGCGGATCAGGAAGTTTCGAATCTGATCGGTGAGAAGGTGCAAGATGCATGCGCGCCTGGCGTCCCAGGTGTTCAAATGGATCGGGCATCTCGTATGTTCGACCCCTTCAATCCTGACCGACCTCCCATGCCTGAAGACGACGGCGTTGCACACGGATACATGAAGGTGCTGAATGGGAAAAAGCACTATCCATTATGGGATGTGAACGGAAAGACAAATACTGCAGAAAACCCTATTTGGTGGCAATACTTGCCGCTGGATGCGCGAGGTGTTTTGGTTCTTGATGCGGACATGGCCGTAAGAACCGCAGTGTTGCACAATACCAACTATCAAAGCGAAATAGAAACGCTTTATCTTTCCGCGTTGGACGTCAGCACCGAGCGATTCTTCTTGGGAAATCAGCTGTTTGCTGGTTACAGCGCAGCCTACACGGCCGATGGAGCCTTGCGACGGGGCGGTGGAGGCGAAAGCCGATCCACGATCAATACCGGGACCTTCTCCCCGGGCGCACGCAGTTTCGCCTTGCAACGTCAATTCACCAACGGGGCTGAGATGATTGTGGGGTTTGCGAACTCCATGACATGGCAGCTTGCAGGTCCCGATACTCAAACTGCTTCAACGCTGATCGACTTTAGTCTGATCCAGCCGCTGCTTCGGGGCGGCGGACGAGATATTATCATGGAACGTTTGACCCTAGCCGAACGTACCCTGTTGTATAACGTTCGTGCTTTCGAACGCTATCGAACAGGCTTCTATACCACGGTAACGGTGGGTCGAAATGCCGAACCCGGGCCAACGCGACGGGGTGGTTTGTTTGGCGGTGCTGGTTTGCAAGGCTTTACGGGCCTGGGTGGTGGATTCGGAACCGTTGGCAACGTGCAATCCAATGCTGCTGGCTTTGGCGGTGGAGGAGGAGTGCCTTCCGTGGGCGGGTTTTTGGGTTTGGTCCAAAATCAATTGCAGATTCGAAACGCCGAAGAGAACGTAGCTCGATTGAAAGACAATCTCGCGCGATTTGAAGATACACTTCGAGAACAGTTGACCATTATCCCAGCAAGTCAGGATTCTATTCCAAGTCAGCAGTTGCAAGTGGCTCAGGCGAGGCAGGCATTGATTTCATCGCAAGCAACGCTCCTTCAGCTAAGATTCAACTACGAACAAACATTGGATAACTTCAAGGGAACGCTCGGGTTGCCACCCTATGTTTGTGTGGAGATCAAGGACCCGATTTTGGATCAATTCAATTTGATCAGTCAAGACTTAAGGGATCGTCGGGCAAGAGTGAGTGAGCTACGCGACTCGATCGGTAACAGTAACGGAAGATTACTGGAACTGAGTCCTCCTAAGCTCGACGAGCAATCGGGAAGCAAGTTTCGCGAGCTGCCATGGAACGCAGAGGTTGCAGATTCGGTTAGCGAGATTCGCAATCGGATCGATAGCATTGAGTCGTTGCGCCGTACTTTGTTAGGACGCGACTTTTCCGAGGTTCGTGCGGACGTCGTAAAGCTATCCAGTGTTGTTGGGCAACGCGAGCAGGAACTAAGTCGGCTTCGTGAAGTTTATCAAAAAGAACGTGGGCAGGTTTGTTCTTTGCTTCCGACGGAGTCGCTTGACATCGCGCTTCTTGATTCCGGACAGATCAAGTCATTGCCATCAGTGCTAACTGCTGAGCTGGACAAGATCGAAAATCGCTTTCGAGAGAAAGAAGAGAAGCTTAAAACGCTGGATATGAACTTGGAAGGTATCTTAGCGCAAAAGGGAGATACGAACCCTCGTGATTTATTCGAAACGATGAGGGATAAAGCGATTCTTCCAAGCCAAAGTTTGTTGGCCGAATTTGCAGAGGATGTTCTAGCTCTGCAAGTTCTGCAAGCGAGAGCGAGAATCGAAAGCGTGATGTTGCCACAAGTCGACATTCAGCCAGAAGAGGCTGTTGAGATCGCTCGTGTCAATCGCTTGGACTGGATGAACAGCCGTGCGTCCTTGGTCGACTCCTGGCGAGCCATCGAAGTGGTCGCGGACAATTTAGAAAGTTCGCTCGATCTTGTTTTCTCGGGCGATATTCAAAACGCTAATGACAATCCGTTCTCGTTGAACAACCGAACCGGGCGACTGCGAGCTGGCTTCCAATGGGATTCTCCGTTGACCAGAATGCAAGAACGCAACCAGTATCGGCAAGTGCTTATCGAGTACCAGCAAGCGAAACGGAACTACTACCGGTTCGAAGACGGTGTTTGGCAGACTTTGCGTTCCGAATTGCGCAACATACGGTACAACCAGTACAATTTTGAATTGCAACGTTATGCGGTTCGTATCGCAGCGCAGCAGATCACCATTAACGAAGATCTTCGTCAGATTCGGGAAACGCTGAGTCTTGCTTCAGGCCCGACGGCAGCTCGGGATAGTGTGTCCGCTTTGCAGGATCTGCTAACCGCTCAGAATACATTTCTTGGCGTGTGGGTATTCTACGAGGCTCAGCGCAGGAACCTTGATCAAGACTTGGGAACGATCCGAGTCGATTCCGACAACATATGGGTCGATCCAGGACCGATTACGTCGGAGGCGTACGGATTTCAGCCAGCTACCGACATAATAATTCCTCAGGAGGGATCGATGGATTGGGGGCAACCCACGGACTCGCAAGAGATGGTTCCACCGGTCATCATGGACTCTACCGCGATTCCAAACAATGCGAAACCAGGGGTTATGGCAAGAGTGACTCAACCTCTCAAGTTCTGAGACACAAGTACGAGAAAAGCGAAAGAAGGCGATAAGCTCATAATGACAAAAACCCAGTCGAGACATTTATTCTCAGGCACGGTCACGATTAGGAAATGTAAATGAATTTGGAAGAAGACGACTTCGGGGCCGACAGCATCGATCGTGATGGCGCATCGCTTTTGCTTTTTGGAGCCGAGCATTTCATGAGACGGGCGATCGAATTGGGGCAGCAAGCAGCTACCGAAGACGAAGTGCCGGTTGGGGCAGTGATAGTCTATAAACACAACATCATCGCAGCGGCTTACAACCAACGGGAGAATCTTGCCGACCCGACCGCACACGCGGAAATGATCGCGATCACTCAGGCGGCAGCGCATTTAAAATCGTGGCGGCTCATTGATTGTGAATTGTATGTGACGCTCGAACCATGCCCGATGTGTGCTGGGGCAATTCTTCAGTCGCGAATACCGAGGGTGATTTACGGGGCTTCCGATTCCAAGGCGGGAGCAGTTGAATCGCTATATCATCTACTGACGGACTCGAGGCTGAACCATCAGTGCGATGTGCGTGGCGGTGTCTTGGCTTTAGAGTGCGGCCAAATGCTGACCGAGTTCTTTGAGAGCAAGCGTCGTCAGGGCAAAAAGTAGATAAGCTCTTTGCTTCGATCGCTCCCACTCCGGACAAACATTTTGATTTCGTCCATGCTCTGGCAAGCATGGGTTCAAGAAACTAACGTTGGTGTAACAGGCAGGGAGCTCTAATCGTTCAAATCGTTGATACGATTAATTAGCTGACGCAATCGGCCTTGGCTGCGGCGATTGAAATGCATCACCAACCTCGGTAATTCTGCCAGCTCTGGTTCGCTGGCTTCATGCGGCAATGCACCTGTTTGTTCGATCATGCCGGAGACTAAGATATCTGCAAACTCGGCATTGAGATTTTCGAGCTTCTGGACCGTCAATGCT